>JAZOSN010000033.1:0-22713 GCA_045657105.1 Eubacteriales bacterium | reverse complement strand
AGGCGCGCTTCTTGCAAAAGAACTCGGAAAAAGCGACTTCGTTGCGCTTGTCGGAGATCTCGGAGCAGGCAAGACCGCGTTTGTAAGAGGTATGGCTTCGGTCATAACTCCGGGCGCGCCCGTTTGCAGTCCGACTTATGCGATAGTCAATGAATACAGAGGGGAAAACAGACGCCTTTGTCACTTTGATATTTATAGACTTTCAGATGAGGACGACCTCGTTTCGATCGGCTTTTATGACTATAAAGACTGCGTAATGGCGGTTGAATGGTGTGATAAGATCAAGCAGGCACTTCCCGAGGAGTACTACCTTGTAACTATACTCGGCTCGGGCGACGAAACACGAAAAATTAAAATTGAAAAGATTTTAATTTAAAGTTTTTGGAAGGGTTCGGGAAACCTTTTTACAAAAAAAGGTTTCCCGAGTATAAGTAAAGTTTTTGAAGTTCTTAGAAACTTTTTTCAAAAAGTTTCTAAGTAGGAGGCTTGGAGGGCAACGCCCTACGAATAGAATTATGAAAATTTTGGCAGTTGATACGAGTGCGACCGTGCTAAGCGTGGCACTCACAGAGGATAAAACACCGATAGCTCAGACAAATCTGAATACCGGTCATACTCATAGTGAAACTCTTCTTCCTTCGCTCGAAATGCTTATGGACTCTGCCGCGTGGAGCGTGTCTGATATAGACCTGTTTGCGGTGTCCGAGGGACCGGGTTCGTTTACGGGAGTAAGGATCGGCGTTTCCTTTGTTAAAGGACTTGCATACGGAGAGAAAAAATGTGTCGGCGTTTCGACGCTCGCTGCACTTGCATATAATCTCAGCGGATTTCGCGGAATTATTTCCCCGGTGATGGACGCCAGACGTTCGCAGTTCTATAATGCGCTTTTTGAGTCGGACGGAAAGACTTTCACAAGACTTACCGAGGATAGAGCAATATCGGCAGAGGATCTTGAAAGGGAGCTCGAAAAATACTCAGACAGACCGATATATCTTTGCGGTGACGGATACGAAATAGCACGGAAAATGCTTAAAAACGATGGTATCTGCGATACGCCCGAGGCACTTGTAAGACAGAGTGCATATAGCGTTGCGATGGTGGCTCTTGACAAGTATCAAAAAGGGGATTTTACCGATGATCTCGGGCTTTCTCCGACCTATCTCAGAGTTCCTCAGGCAGAAAGAGAACGCCTCGAACGCCTTGCAAAAGAGGATAAGTAAAATTTAGTAAAGTTTTTTGGTGGGATCCTAAGGGCAAAGCCCTTAGAGAAAGGAATAAAAAATGAAAAAAATTATTATTGGATGTGACCACGCGGCATATGATATGAAGCTTGAAGTCATAAAACATCTTGAACACAACGGATACAGCGTTACCGACGTCGGCTGCAACAGTAGCGAGTCGGTGCATTATCCGATCTATGCGCTTGCGGTGGCGGAGAAGGTCGCTTCGGGCGAGTTTGAAAAGGGAATACTTATCTGCGGAACGGGAATCGGAATGTCTATCGCCGCAAATAAGGTCAAAGGTATCCGCGCGGCGGTATGCGAAAATGAGTTTTCTACCGAGATGACGAGAGCGCATAACGACGCGAACATCCTCTGTATGGGCGCAAGAGTTGTTGATACCGAAAAGGCGATAAGACTTACCGATATTTTCCTTAATACTGAGTTTATGGGAGATAAGCACTTAACGCGTATAAATATGATAAAAGACATCGAAAATAAGTGATTTCTGTCGCAATTTCGATTGTTTCACATAAAACAAAAAGTCCGCAGATGCGGACTTTTTCTTATATATCATTTTCTGAAACTACCTTGATGCCGTTTTCAGCAAATAACTTTGCCGTAACTCCCATGCCGTCTGTCACCTTGCCCGAAAAGCTTCCGTCGTAAACGCACGAGGTCGAGCAGGAGGGGCTAAGTGATTTGAGTATTGCATAGTCGCAGGAGTTTTCTTTGGCGATGGCGAGTGCCTTTTTTGCACCTTTTTCAAAAAATTCTGTGACGTCCTTGCCGTCCTTCGAGATTACCCTGTCACCTACTTTTTCGGACGGCACTCTCGGTGTCGGAAGTCCGCCAAACTGCTCGGGGCAGATCTCTATTATTTCAACGTCTTTGTGCATAGCAAGCTCGATCACCTTTTCACAGGGCTTCGACCTGCCGTCGTATCTGCAAGGTCTGCCGAGCAGACATGCACTTACAAGTATCTTCATTTCTCCTCCACAGCAGTTTATTTTGACTAATTATATTATTTAATGGCGAGCTTGTCAAGTGCAAAGCTACAAAAATGAGATTTTTTTGCATAAATGACTCATATAACTGCGATATTTGCTTGACATTTCATAAAAAAATGGTATAATAGAAATACTTTTTACAAAATTTATTCATAGGAGCCCTTTGTATGAAGAATATTGCAATCCTCGGCTTCGGTACTGTCGGTGCAGGTGTCGCTGACGTTATCGCGGCAAGCTGTAATAAAATATGCAGAGAAATACACGACGTTATAAACATCAAGTATATTCTCGACCTTAAAGATTTTCCCGAAAGCAAGTACGCGGACAGAGTTGTCCACGACTTTGATATAATTCTGAACGATCCCGAGGTTGAGATCGTTTGCGAAACTATGGGCGGAACCAAGGTCGCGTTTGACTATACTCTCAAAGCACTAAATGCAGGTAAGAGCGTAGTTACCTCGAACAAAGAGGTCGTTGCGGCTTACGGTAAGCTCCTTTGCGACGTAGCCCGTGAAAATAAGGTTCGCTATCTTTACGAGGCAAGTGTAGGCGGCGGAATTCCGATCCTTCGCACTATGAAGACCTCGCTCGCGGCAAATGAGATCTACGGTATCGACGGTATCCTTAACGGAACCACAAACTATATACTGACTCATATGAAGGATGACGGCACCTCATTTGCCGAGGCTCTTTCTCAGGCTCAACAGAAGGGATATGCAGAGCTTAATCCCAAGGCAGACGTTGACGGTGATGACGCATGCAGAAAGATCTGTATCCTCGCCGCACTCGCATTCGGATCTATGATTCCTCAGTCTAACGTAAGCTGCGAGGGCATATCTGCCGTCACGCTCGATACTATCGAGAAGGCAGAGAAATTCGGCGGCTCGATCAAGCTTATCGCAAGCGCAAGACGTATGAAGGGCGAGAAGATCGATGTTTCGGTATCTCCCTGTGTAGTATCAAACGATAATCCGCTTTCGGGCGTTTCGGACGTTTTCAATGCTATTATGATCCATGCACAGCATCTCGGCGATGTTATGATGTACGGAAAGGGCGCAGGAAAGCTTCCCACTGCAAGCGCAGTTCTTTCGGATATAATCGAGATAATCAAGGCGGGTAAGGACTCCGAGCAGGAAACATGGACTATTGCAGATCCCGGAATGCTTTCGGATAACTATAAGGTGTCTGATACTTACTGTGTCTATATCCCCGGTCAAAGCTCCTGTGAAAATATTCTTTCGCTCTTTGCCAAGGCAAGCGAGGCATTTAGGGACGAGAGCGGAGTCGGAATTATAATTGAAAATATTTCGAGAAGTAAGATAAGAAAAGCGCTCTACTCGGCAGATATAAAGGACTATTCGGTATTCCGCTATGTAAGATAATTTCAGACCGCCAAACGGCGGTCTGTTTTTATGCTTTGGCGAAAAATTCCTTCGTCTGGCGCACGATAAGCTCGCGGTAGGAGAAGATACACGGAGTGTTTATTATCGCCATCAGACCTATCGAAATGTCGGTCAGATCCCATATGAGCTCGGCGGTACAGACAGATCCGATTATTACAAAAATACTGTATACTATCGAATAGAATGTTTTGATGGCTTTCAGATGCTTCGAGCTTTCTCCGAGATATTCAAGTCCGACCAGTCCGTAATAAAACCAACCGACTATTCCTGCAACGGCGAAGAGCAGTACTAAAACGCTTAGAATGTAGTCTGAAATTCCTCCGCAAAAGCTACGGTATGCAAAAAGGACGCTTTCCATATCGCCGCCCTCGGCATAGTTCGGACGCGCGATGAGTAAAACGAGCGCGCTGAGAGTGCAGAGAAGAATAGTGTCGGCAAATACCTCAAAGATCCCCCAAAAGCCCTGAGCGACAGGGTGCTCGGTGTCTGCGGCGGCGTGGGCGATCGGAGCCGTTCCGCAGCCTGCTTCGTTGGTTATAAGTCCGCGCGAAACCCCGTATCTTATAGGGCGTATCATAATTATAAGATTTCCGATAAATCCGCCCGTTGCGGCAGGCAGAGTAAAGGCGGAGGTGAATATTTCGGAAAAGACGGATGGTAGTGCTCGCAGATTTGTCAGGATTACAAATCCCGAAATTGCAATATATATAGCACAGGCGAGCGGAATGATCACCGAGGTAAAATCGGATACTCCGCGATGGCCGTTTATAATAATAAGGAAAACAACTAGCGCAAGAATGGCGCCGCAGAGTATCGGCGGAACTCTGAAAACGTATTCAAAGCATTCACTGACTGCACGCGACTGCATCATATTTCCGAGTGTGAAAGATGTGCAGATGCATAAAAGGGCAAATAGAGAGCGTAAAAAAGGCGATCTCAGATAATACATCGCACCGCCGAGAAACGATCCGTTTTTGCTTATTCGGAACTTGACCGCAAGCAGAATCTCGGCGTATTTCAGTATCATGGACAGAAACGCGCCTGCCCACATCCAGAATATGGAGCCTGCTCCGCCGAGCGCAATAGATGCCGCAACCCCCATAAGATTGCCCACTCCGAGCGTTCCCGCAAGAGCAACCGTTACCTCACGAAAAGGGGAGCGTCCTGACATATTTCCTTTGCTGCTAAGCATATTATGTGCTATGAAGGGTGCTTTCGTTATCTGAAAGAATTTGAGCCGTACCGACATATATGCCCCTGTCAAAAGGAGAATAACGAGAAGAGCGGGAGCGACTAAAAAATCGCTTATAAAACTAAAAAACGCGGCCATACGCGCCTCCGAGAAATAAAAAGTCGTTCTACTGCTCTAAAATATGCGAAATTCGTCGGTTGTATGCCGCGAGTGATAAAATTCGTTGATCAAATGTTAATTATATGTGAATAATGGTTAAAACCTATTGAAAAAAAATAGAAAATATATACAATGATAAATGTACAGTTTAGCACTCAAAGTAGTAGAGTGCCAAAGATAAAGTAAACCATATAATAACGGAGGTTAATTATTATGACACTTAAACCGCTGGCAGACCGCGTTGTAGTTACGATGGTCGAAGCAGAAGAAACGACTAAGAGCGGGATCATTCTTACCGCGTCCGCACAGGAAAAGCCGCAGATCGCACAGGTTGTCGCAGTAGGACCCGGCGAGCTCTCTGAGGACGGAAAAACTAAGCCTATGAACGTAAAGGTAGGCGATAAGGTTATTATGAGCAAATATTCGGGCACCGAGGTCAAGATCGACGGGACCGAGTACACCATTTTGAAGCAGGGCGACATCCTTGCTATCGTTGAATAAGTTTTTTAGGAGGAAATAAAACAATGGCTAAGGATATTGTATATTCGACTGATGCGCGTAATGCGCTTAAAGCAGGTATAGATAAGCTTGCAAATACTGTTAAGATCACCCTCGGACCGAAGGGAAGAAACGTAGTTCTCGATAAGAAGTACGGTGCACCCCTTATCACTAACGACGGTGTTACCATCGCAAAGGAGATCGAGCTCGACGATCCGATGGAAAATATGGGCGCACAGCTCGTAAGAGAGGTCGCTACCAAGACTAACGACATTGCAGGTGACGGTACTACCACCGCAACCATTCTCGCTCAGGCGTTCATTTCCGAGGGAATGAAGAACGTAACCGCAGGCGCAAACCCCATGGTTATCCGTAAGGGTATCCAGAAGGCGGTAGATAAGGCTGTGGCGGCACTTATTGCTTCCTCGCAGAAGGTCAACGGCTCGGACGATATTGCTCGCGTAGGCGCAATTTCCTCGGGTGACAGTGAGATCGGTGCTCTTATTGCAGACGCTATGAAGAAGGTGAGCGCAGATGGCGTTATTACCGTTGAGGAATCCAAGACCGCAGACACCTACTGCGAGGTAGTAGAGGGTATGCAGTTCGACAGAGGATACCTCTCGCCCTATATGGCAACCGATATGGATAAGATGGAAGCTGTTATCGACGACGCTTACATTCTTATTACCGATAAAAAGATCTCGAATATTCAGGATATTCTCCCGCTTCTCGAACAGGTAGTTCAGGCAGGCAAGAAGCTTCTTATTATCGCAGAGGACGTTGAGGGTGAGGCACTCACCACTCTCGTACTCAATAAGCTTCGCGGCACCTTTATCTGCGTAGCAGTCAAGGCTCCCGGCTTTGGCGACAGAAGAAAGGAAATGCTCCGCGACATCGCTATCCTCACGGGCGGCGAGGTCATTACCGACGAGCTTGGTCTTGATATCAAGGAAGCTACTATGATGCAGCTCGGACACGCAAGACAGGTCAAGGTAAATAAAGAAAACACGATCATCGTCGGCGGCGACGGAGAGCCTGCACAGATCAAGGCTCGCGTTGGTCAGATCAAGGCGGCAATTGAAACCACCACATCGGATTTCGACCGCGAAAAGCTTCAGGAGCGTCTTGCAAAGCTCGCAGGCGGCGTAGCCGTTATCAAGGTCGGCGCGGCTACTGAGATCGAAATGAAGGAAATGAAGCTCCGTATTGAGGACGCTCTCAACGCTACAAAGGCGGCTGTTGAAGAGGGAATCGTCCCGGGCGGCGGAGTTGCATACCTCAACGTAGTTGACGAGATAAACGAGCTTCTCAAAACCACCGAAGGTGACGAAAAAATCGGCGTTATGATCGTAAGAAAGGCGCTTGAAGCTCCTATCCGTCAGATTGCAGAGAACGCAGGATTTGAGGGCTCTGTAATCGTTGATAAGATCCTCCGTTCCAGAAAGAAGCATTTCGGCTTTGACGCGGCAAGCGAAAAGTACGTCGATATGCTCGAAGCAGGTATCGTTGACCCTGCAAAGGTAACGAGAAGCGCACTTCAAAACGCGGCTTCGATCGCATCTACCGTTCTCACCACCGAGGCAGTAGTTGCAGAGAAGAAGGAAGATAAGAAGGCGGCAGAGGCGGCAGCAGCTGCGGCAGCCAATATGGGCGGCGGAATGTATTAAGGGTATGCTTAGGGGCTTGCCACTAAGAATCCCCAAACTTTAATTAAAATGAAAAGCTATGAGATTTGTTCTCATAGCTTTTTTGATTATATCAGACTATATAAACAAGTCCGTCGGGTTTATAAATGAGAAATGCTCGTCCTCGCTCGATCTCAATAAGAGGTGCTGCGCCTGCCTTTACGTATTTCTTGACAAAGCCGTAAATTACTACCGTGTCGCCTGCCTCGGGCTTTACTGCCATAGAATCGTAGCGTATGTCGCCGGTAGAGTCGTAACAACCGTAAACGTATATTTCGTCACCGTTTGCATCAACTACGGTCATATTTCCGTACGTCGCATTCGGAGCACCCTTTACCTTGCCGAAGATTATAAAATAATCGGAGGTCGAGGCGTTGTCGGCAAGAGCCTCGCCTGCTTCAAGAGCTTCTGAAACGTCGCTCGTTTTAAAATATCTGTCTATTACGGCGTTTTTTATTTCAGGCTTAGGCTCGCCCGGATTGTTTGTGTTGACGTAAAGCAGGGCTTTTCCGCTTATTACGATAGTGTCACCCTTGACAGGCTTGTTTACAAGATCGTCGTAACGTGTGCCTCTTGAATTGTAAAGACCGTAAACGTATAGGGTGTTTCCTTCGGCATCGCGGATCGTGCAGTTTCCGTAGGTCGCATTCGGATCATCGATGATAGTACCTATCACGAGGAAGGTTTCGTTTGTTTCTACGTTGATGCCAAGCGAATTTACCTTAGAGATTATCTCGGAAATAGAGGTGAATTTAGTTCCGCCGACGTTCGAGTCCTCCTTGCCGTATCCGCCGTTTCTGATGTACTGTGCAAGCATATCGCGGGCAAATAGATCTTCGCCGTACTCCTCAACTATCGTGAGCTTGTTTGGCGCGTAGAATGCCGAGTACGCGTCGGTTATTATGTAATAAGTGCCACTGTCACTGATGTTAAGCGACTCTCCGTACTCGCTCATACAGATAAAATAGTTCGAATTCGTACTGTATATAAATTTGGATTTGAGATTTGCTCCCGAAATAGAGCAGAGATAAAGACTGTTATCAAACGGGAAGAGCGAGTATATATCCTTGTAGAATACCTCGCCTGAGTAGAGCCTTCCGGGAGATCTTACACTGACGAATCCGCCACTGAGTACGATGTCATAGTCGTCGCCCCATTTTGCAAGACCTTTTTCAAGGTAAAGATCCATCGAGAGCTGTCTGAGCTCGTCGCCGCTCACGTTTCTTGTGATCGTTCCGAGCTTTTCGTCGCCCTTCGCTATTTCGTTCTTGTATTTTTCTTTAAGCTCGTTAACGATACTGTCGGGAGCGCAGTCGTCGTAAACGTTCGAGCGTATATTTTCGATCCTCTGTATTTCCGAGTTTTCGTTTGCATAGTTAAGCTTTACCTCAACGTGCGAGAGTGCATCGTTTTCCGCACCACCCTGAATGTGGTAAACTCCGTTTGTGTCTTTAAGAATGTAGTTGTGATGCGAGTGAGATTCAAACACAAGGTCAATATAACCGTTTGAGAGTGCTACGTCGTAAAAGCTTGCGATCTCGGAAGGGTAAACCGTTCCTGAACCGCTCTTTGCTACTCCGTCGTGGACGGTGAATATGACGTAGTCGCAACCGTCTGCGCGAAGACGCTCGGACTCGGCTTTAATAAGAGCACTGAGCTCGCGCCCTATCTTGAAATCAATTCCCTTTATCTTGTCCTGACTTATCGAGGAGTGGCAGTCGCCGATAGCTCCGATAATTCCGACCTTGGCGTTTCCGCATTCTACGACGACCGAAGGAGTTGCAAAATCAACTCTCTTGTTTGTCGCATTGTCGTAAATATTTATAGCAAGGAAGGGAAAATCTGCAAGTGCGAGATTGGAATATATGTATTCGTTTGCCCAGTCGAACTCGTGATTTCCGAGAGTCATCGAAGAAACTCCAATATCGTTAAGCCATTCGGTCATCATCTTGCCCCTAGTGAGATTTGACTCGGAAGTTCCCTGCCACATATCCCCGTTTGCAATCAAAATAACGTGATCGTCTGTCTTTCTTGCATTTTCAATATAGGTGGTAAGCTCGTCAACTCCTGGTTGATTGTCTGTGTCGAAAATTCTGCCGTGAAGGTCGTTTATGGCATAAAAGTCTATGATGACTATTACACTTTCCTTGCATATGTCACAGAAGCCATTGTTGTCACTGTCGGTGTGTTCGGCGCACGGTGTGCCGTCATCGGATACATCGGGAGGGTTGTCCGATATACCGTTCTGAGTATCCCCTTCGCAGGAAACGATGCTCAGTGCCATTATCAGAATTAAAAGAAAAGTCAGTAATTTTTTCATAATTTTTAGTCCTTTCTTTACACAGTAACCCTAAAAGAGCTATTATTTAATTATATCACATAATATTTCCAATGTCAACCGCGCACTTTGCTAGGTTATGTAAAATTTTGTGTGGGAATTATTTTTAAAATCAAGGCGCTCCAATTACTAAAAAGTGTGGGATATGGCAAGGCGAAATCGCGACCACCAATTTTTAAGAAAATGATGTGCTTGATTACAGATTGTTAGTAATTTATACTGATGGCGAAGGAGGTGAGCAATATGGCAAAAGCAAGATTTACTTTTAAAAACAAAGAAGATGAAGATTATAATCCGTATGGATCTCGATTTACAGAGAGGCAGCTAAAAATTATTAACGGGATTCCTGTCGAAAATCTTAGAACCACCGAGATAACGATTGTTATGAGAAAAGCGGAAAAACTTGGATGGCCGGAAATAGCAGAGCAAGTATGGGATCTCTATGAAGACGAAATTATGGGAACAGATTTTAAGTTTAAGTATACGCTTGAAGAGGCAAAAGAAGTCCTACAAAAATTAACACCTCGAAAGATAGAGTGGTAAAAAAGCGCGTCTGAACGACGCGCTTTTTTATTCAACTCAAATTTAATAGGTCTTTTTTAGTAAGTTTGTTAGAAGGCAAATCTGTGGCATTAGCATGATAAATAACCTTTAATCTCAAGGTTTTAAACTTATATCCTCTACCCACATTATTTATGTTGCCAATAAGAGAATTAAATCCTTCCGTTGCAGCATTGGTGAATCTGCAACCTTCGTCAAAATAATTGAATATATATTCTTTCCACCGTTCTACGGTTTTTTGAAATGCTAATATTTCACTAAACAAAGGATTTTTTCTGGGAATACTTTGTTTCCACATTTGATATAGTTTCTCCGCCGTTGCGCGATCGACAGCATTATAAATGTTCTCGACATCTTCTTTTAGCAATCTCAAGGTGTTAAGTTCCGGAAATGTTTCACACAATTCAGCTAACAAAAGAACTCGCTCTTTTCTTTTTTGCAACTCTTTTATCCCGTACTTGAATAAATATCCGTCTTTTTTTAGTTGAACCATGAGAGACTCTTTTCTGGTTTTCTCTTCATCATCACGAAGATCCGATATTTGTGTTTTTAGATATTCTATTATGCTTTTTCGTGCCTTGTGAATTCTTTTATGCAACGCTTGTATAACATGAAACTTATCTATTACAATCTTAGCTTGCGGCAAACATTCTTTTACCAAGTTACAATACCCCCTGTACATATCAATCGTTACAACCCGAATATTTTCATATCCGTCCATACTTTCGATAGTTTGTTTCATCGTGGGTATTTGGTTCGTATCAGTCATTTCTATTATTTTTGAATTTTCAACATCCACAAAAACCCCACGTTTTTTGTGAACGATATGTTTCTCATCTATACCCAACACCTTTGGTGCTGTCAATTTGCGATCACGTTCTTTACTTTCGTAATAATCTACAAAAATTTTTGCTATTGTAGTAGTAGATGCCCCATATTCTTTGGCGATGGTTGCAAAAGACTCATCCAGAGCACGCACTACTATTTGATTATATAGTCTGCTTGTAAATTTAGTTCCTTCGACGATACAACCCAAAGGATACATAAATGTGCTGCCACAGTCATTGCATCTGTAGCGTGGCACTTTTACAAGCAAATCTACATGTACTATTCCCATGCTTATGTCGTGAACAATGCGATCTTTTTTAGATCCGTGTACATAATAGGACATTGAACCACAAGACAAACAACCTCCCATATATCTTTTTATTGGCTCACAACAAACTAAAATATGATTATTGCTTACCTGCGAACACTTTGTCTCCTGCAATTCTGAAATGTTAAGCGAGGGGGTAGGAATCGCCTTTTTGGTGTTTGGATTTTCTCCAGTTTCTTTCGTGTTGTCTTTCATATTTTTTCTCCTTTTGAAATTATTTCAAAAAAAGTATGAAAGAACAAAAAAACAAAAGAGGTGTTTTGAATAGGAAAAATGCGATATTATAAGAAATTGTGTGGGTTATTTTTATGCTTAAGAAGTTACGCTAAACTCCAAGTTGGTAAATTAATAAATCGGTGTTTCAAAAATATAGCACTTTTTCGCAAAACCCTTGACAAATTCTTACAGATTATGCTATACTACAAGTGCGACACAACTGAATAAAAGTCTTATGGGTAGGCAATTTATCTTTATGGTAAAAGTGCATACTCCTTTTTCGCCTACCTTTATAAGACGGAAGTTGTGTCGCAGCAATCGGGGTTGTGCATTTTTCGGTGCGTAGCTTCGGCTGCGCACTTTTTTATTGCCATTTTTGAAAAGGAAGAAGCGAAATGAAAAAACAATCCCGCTGTTCAAGCAAAATCATTGCACACCTACTTTTTATAGCACTCCTAGCATGTTCTGTTATCCCTATCTCTGGTTGCTCGGAAACTACGGTATCCGCCGAACCTACATCAGACGAGCCAGGCAATACTGTATCACAGGAAGAAGACATCTGCGATAGCGAAACTGATGACACAGTGACCAATTCTGTGCCTTCCGAAAACGTGCCCAACGACGACATTGTTGACAACAACGAAAGTAATGACAACATAAATATATCTAATAAACCAAACAACGATACTTCCTCAGAAAACGTATACAAGGATAGTAAAGCTCCTACACTTACCGTAACAGCGCCCACGGGAACGTCAAGCAATAATCCTACTCGTGCCACGAATAGCACTTATACCATTACCGGCAAGGCTTTCGACAATGAGAGTGGCATCAAATCCGTAACGGTCAACGGGACTAAGGTTGATGTGAGAAGCGACGGCTCGTGGAGTATAAATATTGCGCTCCCAACGAGCAGAGCAAGAACAGTAACGATAGTGGCAACAGATAACGCACGAAACACTGCTACGGTTGTAAGATATGTTGAATATAGAAAGGCGTCTGGGCCAAAAGCAGAGACCGCGTATGCTCTTGTTCTTGACAATAGCGACTATGATAAACAAGATTATAGACCGCTGATATTTATAACATCTAAGGTAAAAATTGCCACAGGGGACAAATATAATAGCGAAACTTACGGAGAACGAGAAGTGCTGGCTGCCTATGCGGAATTTGATACAACTTCTTACTCATCCGAAAGTGATGTTCCTTGGAACGGTTATAGCATAACAAGCGTTGTAGTGGAAGACGAAATTGTTCCAAACAGTACGGCATACTGGTTTTACGGTCTCAAAAGATGCGCCAATTGGGATTTGGACGCCCTTAATACCCATCGCGTCATAGATATGAGTTATATGTTCTGTGAGGCAGGATATGACACAGACGACCTTAATCTCGACTTGTCAGGGTTAAATACTTCGTCCGTAAACAACATAGATTTTATGTTCTATAAAGCGGGATATAATTCTAACGCCGTTCGCATTGACCTTTCCGAGTGGAATACTTCCTACGTAAACAGTATGAACTCTACGTTCTATCAAGCCGGATACAAATCAGATGCATTTGTGCTTGATTTGTCTGGGTGGGATACATCTTCCGTTATAGACATGTCCGGTCTCTTCAGAAGTACGGGTTATAGTGCCGACACTTGTCTGATTGACGGGATTTCCGAATGGGATACTTCGGCGGTTGAGGATATGAGTTATACTTTCCATCGCACCGGTTTCAGTGCCGATGTTTTCGAGTTCAATCTCTCTAAATGGAACACTTCTTCTGTTGAGACAATGGAAAATATGTTTGGTTATTCCGGATATAAGGCAACCATATGGACGATAGGAGATATTTCCGGCTGGGATACGTCTCTGGTCAAGGATATGAGTGATATGTTTCACTCTGCCGGACGTGAGGCCAAGACCTTTAAAATCAATGTTTCCTCCTTTGACACGTCTTCCGTTGAAAATATGAGAAATATGTTCAGATACGCCGGACACGATGCGACCGTTTGGTCAATAGGAGATCTTTCCGGTTGGGATACTTCTTCCGTAAAAGACATGGATTCTATGTTCGATAGCGCAGGATATAATGCAACCACTTTTGCGATAATAGGACTTGACAACTGGAATACTTCTGCGGTAGAGGATATGAGTTATATGTTCTCGGGAGCAGGGTATAACGCAAAAACGTGGTCTGTCGGCGACATATCTGGTTGGGACGTTTCTTCCGTTACAGATATGAGTTTCATGTTCGAAAGCGCAGGTCGGAATGCATCTGAATGGACGGTAGGCAATCTGTCTAAGTGGAATGTATCTTCTGTCAAATATATGAAGAGAATGTTCTACTTTGCAGGACATAACGCAGACTATTCTCTTGACCTGAGTATTTGGGATGTAAGTAACGTTACGAACCACACCGAGTTTAATACCAGTGTTGAAAAGAAAATAATAGCTCCCACTTTTGAATAAAACAAATTTTATTGAACATCAGAACAACGGTTATTTAGGAGTAACAGTACATTATGAAAACCAACAAAAAAATTAAGATAATCATTTTTGCATTAGCGGCAATAATAGCGATATTGGTTGTAAGTATAATTATTATAATAAGCTGCACTCGAAATCAAGACAATGATCCTGACAGTGATTTTGACGACTCATCTATAAATTTTCCTTTTTGGTCGGAAGATTCCAAAAATGATTTCGGAGATGAATCTAACGATAAAAACGATGGAAACATTTTAGACAATAATCCGCAGAATATACCGTTCGTAACGACGGAAATAGAATTAAAAAATTTCGTTAAGCTTGATTTTGAAGAGCCCGGATACAACGGATACGGAGTACCCGAATTATCTTTCGATGAAAATTATCTCACCAAGATCAAAACGCAAAAATATTATCAATATATAGATGGGCAAACAGGTGATATAAAGACATTGCTTTCGGATGTGGAAGAGTTGGACGATTTGTTTGAAATTTCTCTGAGCGAAGTATATAATCGTCTTGCGAACGGAGATAAGGTTTATTTCGAAATTTCGTTGGAAGAAGATCTTATAGATGAAGGACTCACGTTTGAAGGCTTCTGTGAAGGAATCGGCATTAAATTTGACAAGACAAAGACGTATTTGACGGCAGATGGATTGGCAGAGCTACCCGAAAATTTTGCAGAACTTGATGTTTTTAGCCATATTAAGGATTATTTGGTGTTTGAAGGTGTGAATGGTCACGGCGAAGTGAGTTTTGATAACTCTAAAGTTCCATCCAAAGATGAGCTGATTTTCCAAACAGGTAATTATTATGTCTATTCCGATAAGGGTTGGCGCTGGTATGACGATACTGTGTGTTTTTATGTTGTGTATGGCAACGAGACTGCATTTGATTTTTGTTGCTCTATAGCAAGCGAAAGAGAAAATCTTTTCTCGGGGACGACGGTATCGCTAAAACTTGAAATTATAGAAGATTATGACATCACAGATACATGGGTCTTTACTGCAACTGAATACAATATCGTGGTCAAAGACTCCGATTTTGGGAAATACCTGGACGAAGATAAACTTAAATCATCTGAAATAATAGAAAAAGTCAAAAGTTATCTTGAATCAAAAGATGAGTTTGGGTTTGACGGTAAAGATATAGTGTCCTTTGACAGCTTTTATTTAGCGACAATAAATCCAGGCGTAAAAAATGAATACGAAAATAAATATGCTCTCATGGTAATTACATATGAAGATCACGACTGGAACAACGAAGGATACTGTTGCCACGTACTATACGATGTTTACTATATAGGAGATTCGATTTTTTCAGATTCAGTAGATTGCCACTCTGTACAATCCTGCAAGGAAACCGTAGACGAAGTGTTCGCCGAACTCGATGACGATTATACGTATGAACTTATAAATTGAATAAGATAAGCCGCTCGAAAGAGCGGCTAAATTATTATCCAAGTGTTAGCGATACTATATTCCACACAATATTGAAAAGAATCTGTAAATTAATTTTCAATCAAAAAAGGTTTCAACACACACAATTCCTTACATAACCCTTTGCTATATAAATAAAAAGCTATGGAAGTCTTATACCATAGCTTTTATGCTTTATTTAAGGAGTGCAAGCTCGGAAAGCGTTGCAAGATTTTCCGCGCCGAAAACGTAGAGAAGCTCGGTCGCGCCGATCTCGCCTGCAAGCTTTGATACGCTCGCTCTGTAATAGCGCAGGTCGACAAGACAGACATTTTCGTACTGATCGCAAAGGAAGGTAGAAAGACAGTGCGCGTAAGAATCCTTGATCACGAGCAGAGTCTTTCCGTTTTTGACGCTTTCGTTCTTTATAGTGGTCAAAGCGTGGTTTCCGTCAAGGAATATCGGATATTTATCCATGTTTTCAGAGTGCGAGTAGAAATAAAGTCCGTCCTGAGTCTTTTTCTCGCTCATGTCGTCCACTGTAACCGTGAAGTTGTAATCGTTTGACGAATGCCAGATTTCAAGCGTGTCCGACTTTGTGAGCCAAAGACCGCTTTTAGAATACGCCGTGCCGTAAAAGCCATCGATCTTTTCGATCTCTTTGAAGCTTTCAGTCGGCTCTATCGAGTTTTTCCTGCAAAATTCAAGATATGCAAGGTATGATCCGTAGCTCGTTATGTGATGATCTGTTCTGTAATAAACGTCCTTGCCGCTTGCCTCTTCTTTTGTGAAGAGCTCGCGCAGGTCGATAAGCTTTACGTCACTTAGCGTGCTACTTGCAAGCGCGTAAATTTCATCGTCTGCATAGTCCTTGTGACCGAACGGAAGCAGGTCGGCGTTTGCATAACCCGCGCTCGGGATCATAATAAGAGAGGCGGGAAGAGATGTACTGTCTGCAAAGCTTTCGAGGCGTGAGATATTGCGCGAGCACTTGCCACTGTCAATATTCTGCGGTGCGCTTACGAGGCTACCGTCCGAAAGCAGATATATTCCGGTGGAGTTTCCGCGTCCGATCAGACGGTTGTAGTAAGAATATATACCGACGAAGGTATCTCTCATCGGAAAATGATCGTTTATATATTTTTCAATGCCGTTTGTGTAACTGCCGTCCGAAAGAGCTTCAAGGGTAAACTCGGGAAGCTCTGCAAGCACTCTCTTTTCATTTTGAGAAAAATCCTTGCGCGGAAGCAGTATCATAAGTATTGCAAAGACTGCAATAAATGCCAGAAACACGACGGTACAGGCATAATTTTTTATCTTCATTTTTAATTTGCCCCTTTCCGTGTGTTAAAATCTGAAATAAAGAAAAGGATTGTAGCTTGACGATATAAGAGATGCGGTGCAGAGTATTAGCGCCAGAGCTACAAGAGTGGCGTCAAGAAGCGGCTTTATGCGCTTTCCGTCAAGTCTGCTCAATAGACGCTTTCCAAGCGGCAGAGCGGCAAAAATCGCTATCAGGAGAGTGGGTATCCAGGAAATCAGAGAGTAAACGATCTCGGCAGATGCAAATCCGTTTGATCCAAATAGCCTTGTGATAAACGCGCCCATTTCGCTCATATCGGTAAAATCGAATATTACCCAACCCATTACGATAAAAAACAGAGCGTAAATATGCCTGAAAAAAGAAGGAATCTTTTTGAGGAAGTTTCCTATAAGAAGCTTTTCGATTATGAGAAGCAGACCGAAATACAGTCCCCAAAGCAGGAAATTCATGCTCGCGCCGTGCCACAGACCTGTAAGTAGCCAAGTCACGAGCAGGTTGAATATTTGTCGCATCTTTGAGCAACGGTTTCCGCCGAGCGGAATGTAAACGTATTCTCTGAACCAGCTTCCGAGCGAGATATGCCATCTGCGCCAGAAATCCGTAATACTGTCTGCAAGATAAGGGTATCTGAAATTCTCAACGAATTCAAATCCGAACATATTGCCAAGTCCGCGCGCCATATCCGAATATCCCGAGAAATCGAAATATATCTGCAAGGTAAAGGCTATAATGCCTACCCAGCTTCCGAGCGCTCCCGCGCCCGATGAGAACTCGTCCCACATCATACCGAGCTGGTTTGCAAGCAGAACCTTTTTGCATAGACCGACGGTGAAAAGACGTACGCCTTTTTCAAAAAGCGTAGGTGTCATCTGACGGCTTTGCAGCTGCTTTTCAACGTCGATGTAACGGACGATAGGACCTGCAATAAGCTGGGGAAAGAGCGCAACGTAGGTTCCGAATGCAATAAAGCTTTTCTGCGGAGCGCAGTTTCCTCTGTAAACGTCGATCGTGTACGACATCGTCTGGAAGGTGTAGAAGGAAATACCGATCGGAAGCGCGATCTCGGGGATCGCGGTGTTTGCAAATATCGGTATTTTGCTTATAAGCTCGGCGGCAAATCCCGCATACTTAAAGTATCCGAGAAGACCTAGATTGATTATTATATTTATTATAAGTACGGCTTTTTTCAGAGCTATCTTGTTCTGAAAGCGCCCTATAAGCAGACCGGAAAGGTAGTTGACGGTTATCGAAACGAGCATCAAAATAATGTATATAGGCTCGCCGTATCCGTAGAAGAAAAGACTTGCAAGGAAAAGCCAGAGGTTTTTTAGTTTCCTCGGACATAGGTAATATACCGCAAGAACTACCGTCAGATATGCGAAAAGAAAAATCGTACTGCTGAATATCATAGCAGAGCTTGTCCTTTGACTAAAAAATTATTTTGCAGAGTTGAACGCCTCGGTCATTTCGTCAAAATGAGGCGAAAGGAACATAGTAGCGTAAAGTCCGCGAGTTGTGACCTTGCATTTCTGGGCAAGGGCATAGTTTTCGGGATCGTAGCTTTCCGATTGTAATTTGACGTCTGCAATTCTGGTTTCAAGCGCATCGGATATTCTCGCAAGCGCTTCCTCGTCGGTTGCCTTGATCATTATTATCTCCTGAGGGAAAACGCCGTCCATAGTCATATAGCAGGCGCTTTCTGCAACGTCGTCTGTTGCAATTCCGTAGAGATCAAGCAGAACGTCGCTCTCAAAGGGTATAGCGTCCTCGGACGAAAAATCTGCGATCATTTTGTCGCGCAGAGCTGAAAGGTTGGGAGCAAACGGCGTATCGTCTGTGTCAGGAGCGTCCGTGTTGCCATTGTCGCTCGGTGCAGAGCAGGACACAAAGCTTA
The DNA here is from genome assembly GCA_045657105.1 of Eubacteriales bacterium. Lineage (GTDB taxonomy): Bacteria > Bacillota > Clostridia > Oscillospirales > CAG-272 > SIG672. The sequence goes on along the minus strand of JAZOSN010000033.1, from coordinate 4,162 downwards.
AAAGCAGTGCCAGCGTGAGTATAATAAGAAGGATATTTTTGATTTTCATTGATTTTCTCCGTTTTCGGTATCAGTAATTGTTTCGTTGCCTGTTTCGTTATCCAATTCGACGTCTGTTTCGGTATCTATTTCGGTGTCGGGCGTAGTTTCAGGCTCCGAGAAATCGACAGTATGTGTCAAAAGATATTCTACCCACGCCTTGCAGCCCTTGGCGGACATATGCATACCCATTTTTCCTGCATCAGAGCAGTAATCGAGGCGCATCTGCTCACCTGCATCGTCCCACATAATAGACTGAACGTCAATATAGTACCAACCGTTTCTCTTGCAGGCTTCGAGAAGCTTTTCGTTGTATTTGCGAATGTTGGTGTTGTTTAGCTTTGATCCCCAAACGTTACTGTCCTTTCGCATGGGAGTCATAGACTGAACGAATATCTTTGCATCGGGAGATTTAGCAAGTATTCTCGAAACGAGAGTTTCATATCTTTGAATGGTCTTGTCTATTCCGTAGATAAGGTCGTTCATTCCAAGCATAATGTAGACCTTTTTAGCTCCGCAAGCCGCAACACAGTCCTCTGCGAGCATCTTAGTACCTTGATACGAGGGGTGCGTGCTGGTAGAGCTTACCGGTTTGAGCGCGTTTACCGTACTGAAACTGCCGACCGTAAAGAAGTTAGCTTTGCCAAGTGCGCCGCCGACACAGTAGGTTTTGAGTTTAAGGCTTATCGAGTCGCCGATGAAAGCGGCATCGTCGAAATAGCTCTTGTCAACCGCATCACCTTCGGGAACGAATCCGAAGCCCTCGGGAGTTGTGCTCGGTTCGGGCTCAGGCTCGGGCTCGGGCTCAGGCTCGGGCTCGGGCTCGGGCTCGGGCTCGGGCTCGGGTTCAGGCTCGGGCTCAGGCTCGGGCTCAGGCTCGGGTTCAGGTTCGGGTTCAGGCTCGGGTTCGGGCTCAGGCTCGGGTTCGGGCTCAGGCTCGGGTTCGGGTTCAGGCTCGGGTTCGGGCTCAGGCTCGGGTTCAGGCTCAGGCTCGGGCTCAGGCTCGGGTTCGGGTTCGGGCTCAGGCTCAGGCTCCGGTTCGGGTTCGGGTTCGGGTTCGGTACCGTCCGTTACGCTCGAGTCGTCGTCACCGTTGTCTGTGTCAATTGGGCCGTCAGTAACGATCGTACAGGAACTCAGTATAAAAGATAAAATAATCAAATGTAATAAAACAAACAAAAACTTGTTTTTCACAACGAATACCCCTTTAAACATATTATTAAAATAGTATATCACATAAAAGTAGATAAGTCAATAAAACCCGACGCTTTTTGACAAAATAAAAGGCTTTTTGTATAGCTTAAAAAAATTTGAAAAAATTTTCAAAAACCTCTTGACAAATTGATATGCTGTGTGTATAATAAAGACAGTAACAGTAATCATTACTACTTAGGAGGTCGAAACGATATGAGAGATACCGTTCAGAAAAGGGAAATACTCACATTCCTCAGATCAAGGCGTCAGCATTACAGCGCATCTCAGATCTACGATGCGGTACGCGCAAAGGTTCCGAATATCAGTCTTGGTACGGTTTACCGCAATCTCGGACATCTTCTCGAAGACGGCGAGATAATATCGGTTGAAACCTCGGATAAATGTGTGTATTACGACGGCTTTATTCAGGATCACGCGCACTTCGTTTGCGATGCTTGCAAAAACATCTTCGATTTTCCGCTCAAAATGGATATTGCAAGCGACGTTATAGACGCGGGATTTTCGGTAGAATCCGAAAAGGTCGTATACTACGGTAAATGTAAAAATTGCAGAAATGCAAGAATATAAAACAAAAAATTATTTAATTTTAAGGAGAAAAAGTTTATGAAAAAGTTTGTATGTTCGGTTTGCGGTTACGTTCACGAGGGAGATAGCGCTCCCGAAAGATGCCCTGTATGTAAGGTTCCTGCTGAAAAGTTCAAGGAGATGCAGGCAGACGCTCCCCTTGCGGCAGAGCACGAGTACGGCATCTACGCTAAGACCGTAAAGAATAACCCCGATATCAGTGAAGAGGATAAGAAGTACATATTCGAGCAGCTTATGGCTAACTTCAACGGAGAGTGCTCCGAGGTTGGTATGTATCTCTGCATGGCAAGAATTGCACACAGAGAGGGATACCCTGAGATCGGTCTTTACTGGGAGAAGGCAGCTTACGAGGAAGCAGAGCACGCTGCAAAGTTTGCAGAGCTTCTCGGCGCAGATCTCGAGCCCAATATGAAGGCTACCACCAAGGATAACCTCGCTTGGAGAGTTGACTGCGAATACGGCGCAACTCAGGGCAAGTTCGATCTCGCGGCATGCGCTAAGAAGAACGGACTCGACGCTATCCACGATACGGTACACGAGATGGCTCGCGACGAAGCTCGTCACGGCAAGGCTCTCGAAGGACTTCTTAAAAGATATTTCAAGTAATATCCGAAAACTAAATACACCCGACATCGCCTAAAACGATTTTCGCCCTGCCGGATGTTAAAAAGCAAACAAACGGCAGAGGAATCGCGTGTTCCTCTGCCGTTTTACATACAAAACAATCACCTAAAACGACAAGATTGAAAGGAGAAATTGTTATGAAAAAAAGATATGCCGCTTTGATGATTGTGATTGCCCTTTTATGTAGCGTTACGATGCTTTCGTTCGCACTTGCGCCCGATACGGGTCTGATCTTAAAGGGAAGAGATGATAATAAGAACGAACAGGTATCTGCCGAAGAGGCAGAGGAAATAGCACTCGGTGAAGCAGGACTTGACCGCAGTGCCGTGACTATGAAGCCCACCGAGTACGATAGAGAAAAAGGAAATCCTGTGTGGGAAGTCGAATTCTATCACGAAAACACAGAATACGACTATGAAATAAATGCAAATACGGGCGAGATTTTGAAAAAAGATCTGGATCGCGAGAATAAACCTACCCCGAAGCCCGATCCTGTATCCGAGCCCGATCCTGAACCCACACCCGAACCTACACCCGAACCCGAGCCCGATCCGATGCCCACACCCGAACCCGAAACGGTTAGTGAACTTACCGAGGCGCAGGCACTTGACGTTGCGCTTGCAGATGCAGGACTTGCCGCAGATGCAGTTTCGCGTGTAAAGATCGAAAAGGATCGCGACGACGGAGTATGGGTATATGAGATAGAATTTGAAAAGGGACGTACCGAGTATGAATACGAAATCCGTGTCAGTGATGGCAAGATAATCAAGCGCGATATAGATAATGACTGAATAATATCAAAAGCGGAGGCAATTTGCCTCCGCTTTTAACTGTTTAATTATGCCTTTTTCTTTTTAGCGATCACTACCACGGTAACTGCCACTGCGGCGAGTATGGCTACTCCGCATATAGAGATGATTATTACCGTAACATTGTTGTTGTCGGACTTGTCATCATCAGACTTCGGAGGAGTAGCTCCGCCGACCTGAGAAACACTGCTGTCGGGCGTGTTATCCGTATCGGGGGTGTCCGTTCCGGGGGTATCGGTTCCGGGAGTATCAGTACCGGGGATATCGGTTCCGGGAGTATCCGTTCCGGGAGCATCTGTACCGGGGGTATCAGTACCGGGGGTATCGGTGCCGGGGGTATCAGTTCCGGGAGTGTCCGTTCCGGGAGTGTCGGTTCCGGGAGTATCGGTGCCGGGAGTGTCAGTTCCGGGGGTGTCAGTTCCGGGAGTATCTGCTCCGGGGGTGTCCTGACCTGTTACTGCCTCAAATCCGAACGTGTAGATCGAGGTGTCAGATTCCATACCGTAGCAGGTAAGGTATCCGCTGTAAACCTCGAGATACTGTGCTTTATCCTGATAAGTAGCGTTTGCGCACTTGATGAAGTAACCGCCCGCGGTCTCCTCAAGAACGAATTTGGTATTGTCGTTCTCGGTGTCGGAGAAGCGTACGTTCGTTCCGTCGGCAAAGAGGAATTTGCTGCCTACCTTAAAGGATACCGTACCGTCGCTGTTTTTGATAAGCTTGAATACAGCAGCAGCCGACTTGGATTCGGTCATATTAAGCTCGTCCTTGGTTGTTCCGTTTTTAGACGTGTAAACATATACCGTGTCGGTAACGTACTTGTCCTGATTCTTGATAACGAAGCTGTCGGGAATGCCCGAAGGAGTGCTCGGAGTAGAAGGAGTGCTCGG
>JAZOSN010000032.1:0-83549 GCA_045657105.1 Eubacteriales bacterium | reverse complement strand
AAAGACCGACAATAGTCGGTCTTTTTGTCTATGCGCCTGACAGGAGTCGAACCTGCACACCGTGAGGCATTGGAACCTAAATCCAACGTGTCTGCCAATTCCACCACAGGCGCGAGCTGTGCGAGCGCGTGTGGCGGAATTTTTCCACACACAGGCGCGAGCTGTGCGAGCGCGTGTGGCGGAATTTTTCCACACACAGGCGCGAGCTGTGCGAGCGAATGAGGTGAATTTTCCACACACATCCGCGAGTTATTACTAGTGAATTATATCACATGAGCTCCCCGTTGTCAAGAGCAAAAAGCATGAATTGAGCGCGCCTTTCGGCGCGCTCATTACATTTTATTTATTGAAAGCAAGGAATGCTTTATATGCCATATAAAGGTCTGCCTTCGAGATCGCCTCGTAGGGCGCGTGCATCGAAATAACGCCGACACCAAGGTCAACGACCTCTATATTATGGTTAGCGATATAAACTGCAACCGTTCCGCCGCCGCCCTGATCGACCTTGCCGAGCTCTGCGCTCTGCCAGATAACGCCTTCCTTTGCAAAAAGCTCGCGAACGAATGCTACCATTTCGGCAGAAGCGTCCGAGGTTCCACTCTTTCCGCCTGCGCCGGTGTACTTGGACATTACAACTCCGCAGTTGAGGAATGCGGCGTTTTTAGTTTCATAAACGTCTGCAAAATTAGGATCGTAAATAGCGTTTACGTCGGCAGAAAGGCACTTCGAGTTTGCTCTTACTTTTCTCTCGTTTGCACCCATAGCCGCCGAGATCTCAGATATAAGATCGGTGAAAATATCGCTTCTCATGCCGGTATTTCCGCCGCTTCCCGTTTCTTCCTTATCTGCAAGGATCGTCATAATGGTATGAACGGGAGCCTCGGTTTCAACGAGCGCACTGAGCGCGGGATACGCGCAAACGCGGTCGTCGTGTCCGTATGCACCGATTATGCTTCTGTCAAAGCCAATATCTCTCGCCTTGAATGCAGGAACCGCACTGATCTCCGCACTGAGGAAGTCCTCTTCCTTAATTCCATATTTTTCTCCAAGGAGCTTCAGAATACCGAGCTTAATATCGTTTGACTCTTCTCCGAGCGGAACAGATCCGACGAGAATATTGAGCTTTTCTCCGGGGATAACCTGCGATGCAGTCTTTGCCATCTGATCTCTTCCGAGGTGAGGAAGAAGGTCGTTGATATAGAACACGGGATCGCTGTCGTCCTCGCCTATGCAGACATCAATGCTCTTGCCGTCGCCTGTAATGATCACGCCGTGAAGCGCGAGCGGAATAGCTGTCCACTGATATTTCTTGATACCGCCGTAATAATGGGTTTTGAAAAATCCCATATTGCCCTCGTCGTAGAGAGGGTTCTGTTTAAGGTCAAGTCTGGGCGAGTCGATATGTGCCGCAGAAATTCTGATACCGTTTTCGATATTTTCGCTTCCGATAACGAAGAGATAGAGTGCTCTTCCGCGGTTATTGTAATAATACTTTCCGCCAACTTCGAGCTTATCACCGAAATCGTAGGGTCTGAATCCGTATGCCTCTACCATTTCAACAGATTTTTTAACCGCTTCTCTTTCGGTCTTTGCCGCGTCAAGATAAGCGCAGTAGCCCTTTGCATACTCGTTTATTTTTGCGATCTCCTCCTCGGAAACGCTCGAATAAACGTTGCGGCGCTTGTAAGTAAGCTCGTTTCTGAGCTCATCAAGCTGTTCTTTGTTTACGTTCATCATAGTTTTATTCTCCTTTATTTAAGCTTTATTATAATTATTTTTCAAAATAGATCTCTGCATACTTTTCTTTTGCAGTTTCTACTTTTTTTACGTAATTTTTGGTTTCTCCGAACGGAATATCGGTAAGCTTGCCGTTTTCCGAATATCTCTCGTCGTCAAGCCATTTCCAGATGTTTCCTATGCCCGCGTTATACGCCGCGTGCACCGTTTCCCAGTCACCGAGAAGTCTGTAAAGATAAGAAAGATAATAGGTACCTGCGCGGATATTCACCGCAGGATCGTACAGATCCTCGTCGGTATATTTTGTTTTGAGAGCCTTCTGTATATCCTTGAAGGTCGAGGGCATTATCTGCATAAGTCCGATCGCGCCCACAGGCGATCTCGCGTCCTTATCAAAGTTGCTTTCTGCATATATGACCGCGCATATGACCTCTTCGGGCACGGAAAATTCCTCTGCCGCCGCACTTATCTCTTCCTTATATTTCAGAGGATAGGCGACCTTGTCCACCTCGTCAAAGAGCATAGGAAAATACTCTATGACCGCCACGACCGTAAGGGCAAGCAGGGCGAACATAACGAGAAAGACAAGAACGATCGAAGCGTTGAGCGCGCGGTCCATTCTTCGGCTGTTTCTCACGAAAGTCCCTCCGCATCAAGTATTTTTTCTATCTGAGGAGCTATATCTTCCTGTCCGTTATTTACTATAACGTAGTCGGCTTTTTTTGCAAAAAAGTCGTCTGTATTTTGATTTTTCATTCTGCGCTCGATCTCGAAATCACTGATACCGTCACGCTTTTGCAGGCGCTCTTTTCGAATATCCGTATCTGCAACGACGGCGACGACGAAATCGCAGTCCTTATCCATACCTGCCTCGTAAAGAAGCGGAGCGTCTATTATGATAGCCTTCTTTCCCTTCTCACGGGCCTCATTTATTTTTTCGTTACTTTTCAAAATAACGTGCTTATGGACTATCGCGTTGAGCCGTCCGAGCTTTTCCTTATCCGAAAAGACGATTTTACGAAGGCGCGTACGGCATACCGAGCCGTGAGGATTAAAGATCTGATCGCCAAACTCGGCTCTCAGCTCGCGCTTGCAGTCATCGTCCTTTTTATAGAGAGCGTGAACGATCTTATCCGTATCAAGTGATCTTATGCCGTATCTTGCAAAAACAGTGCAGGCGTATCCCTTACCGCTTCCGCTTGTTCCCGTAAGTCCAATTACCTTCAAAGGTCACACTCCCTTCCTTTATTTAACAGACGTCTTTCATATTATTATAATACATTTTCTTCCTTTTTTCAATAGGATAACGGCATTTTTTAAATTTAGTTCAAGATAAATATACAGAAATTAACGACCGCAAAATAAACACACCAAAGAAAATGCAGTCCGATAAGAAAAGCCGACGGCGGGCAAAGGCACAAAAGTCTTTTAAAGGTCACGAAAGCCAGAGCGCAGGTAAGCACACAGGCGACAAACGCCAGAAAAAAGGCGTTGAGTCCGAAAAAGAGCGGAAACCACATATATCCGACTATCGCCGTCAAGACGAGCGACGTTATCGCGTTTATCTTTTTCCGGTCTTTTCCTCTGCAAGAAGAAAGGATAATTTCAAGTGCAAAGCCGATAAAGACAAATCCGACTATCCAGAAAACCGAGCATATCGAAAGGCGCATTGCAAAGCGCGGCAAAAGAAGAAGCGAATATATCTGCATTTCTCCTATAAAAAAGCAAACGAGCGCCCAAGCACCGACAAGTGCGGCGGAAAATATTATTGCCCTTCTCAGGTCAATACAGTAACATTCCCTTTTAAAATCAAATCTGATATTCATTACTATCCCCCGTTTCATAAAAAAGACCGCTCATATAAAAATATGAGTCGGTCTGTTTTTTTATTCTAACGGGATCTGAACACTCTGATCGTCCGAATTTTCTCCGTCGCCGCCATCGCCACCGTCACCCGAGCCGTCGTCAGGTATCTCTACCGGTGCCTCGTGACAAACACAAAGATCGTTTGGCTTATAAATATACGGAGCGTCAACTATAACGAACATAAAGTTATCGGGAATATAGCTTCTGTCGATATTAAGCATAGCCTTAGTGGTCGTCTGATCCGCAGGGCAAAATTCGTTTGCCGCTTTGTTGCAGGCGGTACACCAGCTTACCTTGATATGAATATCGCATTCCTCGGAAGGCAGATTATCCTTTGTAAAGTATCCTTTACTGAGTCGGCTTCCGCGAGCGTCCATATTACACACATCGGTAACGAGCTTGCCCGAATCCATACAGAAATACGCCTGTATAAGAAGGTTCTTATCAAAGTCGTGAAGCTTCACACCCTGACTTGTAAGCTTTGCCTTGTGTATATCGGACATAATAGCGTCCCAGATCTTAACGTGACATCCCTTGGTACTTCCAAGGCTCTGGTTCTGGTCGTATCCAATCCACACACCTGCCGAATAGTAGGGGGAGTATCCAACGAACCACTGGTCGAAGTCGTTATCGGTGGTTCCGGTCTTTCCTGCGACGTTAAGTCCCATTTTGTTGCATTTAGGCGTATAGGTTTCGGCGGTACCGTAGTCTACTACCGATTCCATAAATTTCACCATTGTCTGAGCGCTTGACTCTTTTATGGCTACGTGCTGCCGCGGCTCGTTATTGACTATTACGTTTCCGTCCGCATCAAGTATTGAAATTATCGTATAAGAATCGGTGAAAATTCCGCCCGTTGGGAAAATTCCGTACGCCGTTGTTATTTCTCTGAGAGTTACTCCGTAGGTCATACCTCCGAGAGCAAGCGAGGAAAGGTTTCTGTCCGAATGAGATCCGCTACTCACGAGTGTGCTTATTCCGAGCGTTTCTGAAAGGAATTTATATACGGTATTTACTCCGAGCGAGGCTACAAGCTTTACGGGAACCGTGTTCTTGGACTGTGCGACCGCATATTCCATAGTAACACAACCGCCGTATCTCTGATTCCAGTTCTTCGGCCAACCCGATCTGCCGCTTATCGTATAAGGGGTATCCTCCATAACCGTACTGTAATCTATAAGACCCTTATCCACCGCAAGAGCATACGCTCCTATCGGCTTCATCGAAGATCCGGGAGATCTTCTCGCCTGCGTTGCACGGTTGAATATACGGCTTCCCGTCTTTTCTCCGCGTCCGCCGACGAGTCCCTTTATCTGACCGGTTTCGTGGTCTATGACTATAAACGCCGACTGATAGTTAAGCACCTCGGAATTCTTGAAATATGCACTCGGATCTTGATAATGCTTTTCGATAATACTCTGAATTTCGGGATCCATAGCGGTTATTATCTTATATCCGCCTCTGAAAAACATACTTTGTGCAACGTTACTTGCCACTCCGTACCTTTTCGCAAGAAGAGAAATTCCTTCCGATATTACAACGTCTGTATACCACGAGGTATATCTCGAATTCTTCGTAGTTTCCTCGTTTTCGACCTTATTCTGCTTCCAGCTGTAAAGGTCCAGCTCTGCATTATAAGCCTCGTCGTACTCTGCTCTCGTTATAAGTCCCTGGTTGAGCATCTGTCTGAGAATAACTCTTCGTCTGTACTGGTTATTCTCGGGATAAACCTTAGGATCCCATCTCGACGGGTTCTGTACGATCGAAGCAAGTGCCGCGCACTCTACAAGCGTAAGGTCCTTAGCGTCCTTTCCGAAATAGGTTTCGGCCGCCTCCTGAACTCCGTACGCGCCCTGCGCGAAATAAACTATGTTGCAATACTGCTCTATTATGACAGTCTTATCTCCGCCGAGCTCCTTTTCAAGGTTGAGCGCGCGGAATATTTCCTGTATTTTTCTCTGTATCGAGTAGTCGTCATCACCCGTCAGGTTCTTTACGAGCTGCTGAGTAAGCGTAGATCCGCCGCGGTCATCACCTATCGGTACGAAGAAGGTGATCGCCGCTCTTGTCGTTCCTATCCAGTCAACTCCGTTATGATCCCAGAAACGGTGATCCTCGATCGCTATGAAAGCATCTCTGAGATATGTCGGAATATCCTCGTATTCCACCCAGCTCGCGCCCGTTCCCGTGCTTATATCCTCGTCTGTATTTTCAACGAGATTTCCTTCGTCATCGTAATAATAAAGCTTTGTAGCGAGCTCGTTATTCTGGGTTATTACCATAATATCGTCAACGCTCATATCCACGTTATTGGTGATATACAGAAGGAAGGCACAAGCAACGATCGCGGCGGCGATAACTCCGATAAGACCGACAGTCATTATGACGTTAAATACGGCAAGAATACTCTTTCCTACCGCTTTAAGCATGATCTTCGGAATATTGCCGAGCGATTCATTATTCTTTTTTATTTCTTCGGGAGTTTTTTTCTTTTTATTTTTCACAACAAATCCCCTTCATTTATTATCTTTACGTTTGAATTACCCGTGTTTATATTTCCACGAAAAGAAGATTTTATCAGCTTTATAATACAACAATACTATGAAAATTTATCCGAATATAATTGTACAAAGCGTAAATTATAAAATCCTATTTCAGTATGACGTTATCCTTGCCGCAAATATCGCAAAGCAGTCTGTAAACATTAGAGGTCATGTCAAGCCTTGACGACGACATTTTCTTATACGCTGCCGAGGCACTGTCGTAGAAAACGACCTCGCATACACCGTCGTCAAATATCTCAACGAGTGCAAGCGCTCTGCGGTACTGCTCGCTATCAAGACTCGGAACTCTGATATACACCTTCGATGCGCCCGTAGCCTTGTTTTCTTCGGGAGCCCTTGCAGAATTCTCACGCGGAGCGTATGCGGACGGCGTGCTCGGCACTTCGTTTTTGATCGGCACTTTCTTCTGAGAATACTGATCGTTACAAATGAGCGGAGAGATCCTTTTTGCGATGATCTCGGCAGTTCCGTCGTCCCTTATTGAGATCTCACCAAAAACGCTTACTATCGAATCGACAGATGTAAGCGATGCCGACTTTTCAAAGACATTTGAAAATACAAGAACCTTTATCTGCGAGCTCTTATCTTCAAGCGTGATTATCGCCATCATATTGCCGCTTTTCGTCATCTTTTTATTTGATGCGGTAACGATACCGACCACGTTTACGCTCTGTCTGTCCGAAAGCGTTCCGTACTCCTCGCTTTCCTCGTTTGCCGAGGAATTTATCGCCAGAATATCTATCGGTGAAATATCCGAAATGTTTTTCGAATAATCTTCAAGCAAACTACCCGATATATATATTCCGATATATTCCTTTTCGAGTGCAAGCTTTTTTCTCGCATCGTATTCGGGAATTTTCGGATACTCGAACGAAGGAGTTGCCGGTGCAGCTTCGGCGTTTTCCGAAAGTGCGGAAAAGAGATCAAGCTGTCCGTCGAGATTTCGTCTTTTTGCGGCAGACGCGTTTTCGAGAACTATATCGAGCGATTCAACGAGAGCGCTTCTGGCGATACCGAGGCTATCAAACGCGCCTACGCTTATAAGAGCGAGAAGCGACTGTCTGTTAAGCTCCCTGCAAGTCATTCTTTCGATAAAGTCGTCAAAGGACTTATAATCACCGCCTGCGCGCTCTGCCGAAATAGCGTTTGCAAGTGCTTCTCCGACACCCTTTACTGCGGCAAGTCCGAATCTTATCTTGCTTTCGCAAACAGTAAATCCGGCACCGCTTTCGTTAATATCGGGCGGCAGGACCGAAAGTCCCATTTTGCGCGCATCTGCGATATATTCGGACATTTTCGGAGTATTTCCCATAACCGAGGTAAGCAGTGCGGCATAATACTGTGCGCCGTAGTGCGCTTTGAGATACGCCGTTCTGTACGAGGTTATCGAGTACGCCGCCGCATGCGACTTATTGAAGGCATACCTTGCAAAGCTTGCCATCTCGTCAAATATTTCGTTTGCGGTCTGCTCGGGAATAAAGTTATCCATCGCGCCCGAAACGAAGGTTGCACGTTCCTTTTCCATCTCCTCGGTCTTCTTCTTGGACATAGCGCGGCGCACCATATCCGCCTTACCGTAGGAGTAATTTGCTATCTTTCGGCAGATCTGCATGACCTGCTCCTGATAGATTATACAACCCGATGTATTTTCGAGTATATCTCTAAGCTGTTCGGTCTTATATGTGACCTTGGACGGATCTTTTCTGTTTTCAAGGAAACGCGGTATCGAATCCATAGGGCCGGGGCGGTAAAGCGAGAGCGCGAGCATAATATCCTCGATATTTTTCGGCTTCATATTTACAAGAAGCCTCTTTATACCCGAGGACTCAAACTGGAAAACACCCTCGGTCCTTCCCTGAGCGAAAAGCTCGTAGGTTTCGGGATCGTCAAAGCCAACCTTCTCTATCGAGAAATCAGGCTCGGTCTTTCTTATCTCGTTTTCCGCGTCGGCAATTATAGTGAGGTTACGAAGCGCAAGAAAATCGAATTTAAGCAGTCCGAGATTTGCCACCGTATCCATATCAAACTGAGTTACGACGTTATCTCCGTTGGTCGCAAGCGGCAGATAGGAGCAGACGGGATCCTTTGTTATAACGACGCCTGCCGCGTGGGTAGAGGCGTGCCTCGGCATTCCTTCTATCTTGGAAGCATAATCAATGAGAGTTTTCGTTTCGACGCTCGAAGCGTACGCCTCTGCGAGCTCTTTACTCGATTTCAGAGCGTCGGCAAGTGTGATTTTGAGATCTCTCGGGATCATCTTCGAAACCTTATCGACCTCGTCGTACGACATTCCGAGCACGCGCCCGACATCACGGACCGCCGCTCTTGCCGCAAGGGTACCGAAGGTTATTATCTGAGATACCCTATCCTCGCCGTACCGCGAAATAACGTATTTTATTACCTCATCTCGGCGGATATAGCAAAAATCAATATCAAAATCGGGCATACTTACTCTTTCGGGATTTAAAAATCTCTCGAAAAGAAGCTCGTATTTAATTGAATCAACATCGGTTATTCCGACGAGATAGGCGACGAGGCTTCCCGCGCCCGATCCACGCCCGGGTCCTGTCTGTATGCCGTTTTCCTTTGCGTAATTCACAAAGTCGCGCACGATGAGATAATACTGCGAATACCCCATCTTTTCTATCATAAGAAGCTCGTAAAGTATGCGAGCCTTATAGTCGTCTTCGGTATGCTTATCTGTAAAAACGATCTTACCCTCGGCTTTTTTCTTCTCGTATCCCTCATAGGCAAGTCTTTTAAGAAGATCGCGCGGAGAGGATCCGTCCTCAGGCGTATAGGTCGGAAGCTTCAATTTTCCGAACTCAAAATCGTAGTTACATTTTTCGGCTATTTTCACCGTATTTTCAAGAGCCTCGGGTATGTCTGCAAAGAGCATTTCCATCTCTGAAGCATCTTTGAGATAGAACTCGTCACTTTCAAATCCGAGCGGATTTCCGTCCGAGAGCTTATTTCCTGTCTGGACACAAACGAGTATAGACTGGACCTTAGCGTCCTGCCTTGAAATATAGTGAGCGTCATTTGTTGCAACGAGTCCGATGCCGTTTTTCTTTGACAGCTTAAAGAGCTCTGCACTTACCTTCTTTTGGTCTGCGAGCCCCTGATCCTGCACCTCGATATAGAAATCCTCGCCGAAGATCGCTTTCATTCTGATTGCGAAATTTTCCGCCGCATCGACGTCGTCGGCAAGGACAGCCCTTGCCATATATCCCGAAAGGCAACCCGAAAGACATACGAGTCCCTCAGAATGCTCTCTGAGAATTTCAAGATCTATTCTCGGCTTTACGTAAAATCCTTCGGTAAACGCCGAAGAAACGAGGTAGGAAAGATTTTTATATCCGATCTCGTTTTTGACGAGCAGTACGAGGTGCGTGTTGAAATATCTTCCTGTATGCTTTTTATCAAAGCGACTACCTTCGGCAAGATAGACCTCGCAACCGATTATCGGCTTTATTCCCTCGCTTTTACAAGCCTTATAAAAATCAACGACTCCGTACATTACGCCGTGATCGGTGATTGCAACTGCGCTCTGCCCGAGCTCCTTTGCTCTTTTGGGAATATCAGCAATACGGCAGGCGCCGTCAAGCAGGCTATATTCACTATGCAAATGAAGATGAACGAAATCTCTCATACCGTATTGCTCCTTTCCTTTATTTTTTTCAGTTATTGGTATCGAAATCCACTATTTTGGCAAGTCTGTGGCTAACACCCGACTTGCTTATACTTTCACTGTGAAGCTCTGCAAGCTCTCCAAGCGATGCCTGCGGATTTTCGAGTCTGAGTCTTGCGGTTTCTTTAAGCTGATCGGGGAGAAAATCAAATCTTCCCGTTTCCATAAGATGCTTTATCGCGTGTGACTGCGCCGTAGCGGCTCCCGTAGTCTTAAAGAGGTTTGCTGAATCGCAGTTCATTCGTCTGTTGACGTTATTTCGTATATCGCGCACTATTTTCGCATTCATAATTGAAAGTGATGCCTGAGCCGCGCCTATAAAGGTCATAAAATCCTCGATGCTCTCGCTCTCCTTCATATAAAGCGAGGATACGCCACGTCTGACCGTTCGTCTTGCGGGAAATCCGTTTGCATTAAAATACTCCATAAGTGCGAAGCATTTTTTATCGTTCGACACAGAGAATTCAAGATGGTATCCACTGTTCGGATCGGTAACAGATCCGCAGGAGAGGAAAAGTCCTCTCAAAAAAGCGCTCGCGCAGTTCTGACAGAAAAACAGGTCTTCCTTGATTATTTCACGGCTTGAAAATTTTTCGTTTATATTATTCATAATATCAAGTCCGGGATAATCAAGACGATAGACGCTCTGCGCTTCTCTCGATCTCGAAAGACGCTCTGCTACCGTAAAGGTAACCTTCGTGCCGAAGGTCGAGCGCATCATGGCGGTAAAAAGATTTGCTACGCCCTCGTTATCGGTCGTGAAGCTAAGCGGCGCTCCCGTAAAGTCGTTCTGAGAAAAAAGTATTCCGTAAAGAACCGAGGCCCTGCAACAGGGCGCTTTTACATTTACCGCGCTTACGTTTGTTTTTATTTCGGAAGAAAAGGACATTTTTACCCATTCCTTTCGTGTTTTTTAGATATTTACGTGCTTTTGTATTTGTCAATATCGCGGTGACAGAGCACCGTTCTTATATCATTAATTTTCTTTTCAATTCTGTCGCAGATCTCGTATGCAATAGCCACCGAGCGATGCCGTCCGCCGGTACAACCGATAGCTACCGTAAGATGAGCCTTGCCCTCTTCAATATAGAGAGGTATCATAAACGAAAGCATATCGTCGAGCTTATCGAGAAACTTGACGGCGTTTCGGTCATCGAAGACAAAATCTCTTATGACCTTATCAAGTCCGGTAAGCGGTCTGAGATTCGGATCGTAATGCGGATTTGCAAAGCATCTGACGTCAAAAACGAGATCGGCATCTGTCGGCGCGCCGTATTTGAAGCCGAAGGTCATACAGGTAAGCGTAAACCTGCCCGGCTTCTCTTTATCGAGTATATCCGAAAGCATATCTCGCATCTGTGCGCTTCTAAGACTCGTCGTATCTATAACGTCGTTTGCCGCCTCTCTGAGCACAGAAAGCACTCCGCGCTCGCGCACGAGAGCCTCAGCAAGCGGAATTCCCTCAGAAACGACGTAAGGGTGGATATGGCGGCTTTCCTTATATCTGGCGATTATCGCCTCGTCGGAAGCGTCCATAAATATTATTCTGAATTTGCAGTCAAATTCTTTCTTTATTTTTTCAACCGTATCGAGCAGTGTCGAAAATTCTCTTTCCGCACGAATATCCACGGTATATACTATATCCTTGTGTCGAAGCTCGGAGTTATGACAAAGCTCGGCAAACTCGCGAAGCATGGATACCGGCATATTATCCACCTTATAGTATCCAAAATCTTCAAGTGCCTGTCCTGCGCTTGATTTACCCGCGCCCGACATTCCCGTAAGTATGATAATTTGCATGATATTTTCCGTTTATTCTATTATTCTGATTTCACATTCGATCCTTACGCCGCTGTTTTCGTAGACCGCCTTCTGTATATCCGAAACGAGTCTTTTGACGTCCTGTGCGGTAGCGTTATCGCGGTTTATAACGAATCCGGCGTGCTTTTCGGAAACCTGAGCTCCTCCTACCGAGTATCCCTTCATTCCGGCCTCGTCTATAAGCTTTGCGGTAAAATATCCGGGAGCGCGCTTGAACGTGCTTCCTGCGCTCGGATATTCGAGCGGTTGCTTTTCCTGCCTTGCGCGCATAAAGCCCTGCATTTTTTCAAGCACCGCACTACCGTCTGCCGAGGCAAGCTCAAACTCTGCACCGAGTATGATATATCCGTCCTTTTTCTGATAGATGCTTTCTCTGTACCCGAAGCAGTTTTCCTCGAGAGAAAATTCTCCGAAGCAGTCGTTTATACTGTCGTACCAGAATGTCTTTGTAACGACGTTTTTTATTTCTCCGTCGTACGCGCCCGCGTTCATAAAGACCGCGCCGCCGACGCTTCCCGGAATTCCGTAAGCAAATTCAAGTCCGCTGAGTTCTTTTTTCTGTGCCTGCAAGGCGAGCGAGGTAAAGGAATATCCGCAGTCGGCGTATATTTTGTTTCCTTCAACGCTGACAGTTGTCATTCCGGTAGTGAGAATTACCACACCCTCGTAGCGTACGTCGGGAAACAGAATATTGCTTCCGTTTCCCACGACGGTATATTTGATCTTGCATTCTCTTGCCGCCCTGACGGCGCTCACAAGGCACTCTCTTGTATATGCTTTGACGATAAAATCCGCTTTTCCGCCTATCTTGAAGGTGGAAAGGGGCGCGAGCTCTGCATTTTCGGCAAAGGTGAGCATACCATCACCCGACAGGTAGCGCATTTTCTCTGCAAATCTTTCCTTTGGAGTTAAATTCATCGGTTTTACCGCCTTTTGAGTAAATTTGATTATTTCTTGACGACGAACTTGTGGTGTACCTTCTTACCCTTCTTTATAACTATATCCTTGCCGTCGAAATCCTCGATAGCAAGCGAGGTAGTCATATCGGTAACCTTTTCATCGCAGAGCGCGATACCGCCCTGACCGATAAGAGTTCTTGCATCTCTTCCCGAGGAGGCGAGCTTAGCTTTAAGCATCATACCGATAACACTTATTCTGCCGTCGGTGAAATCCTCTGCGGTAAGCTCGGTCGTAGGCATATCTGCCGATGCGTTTCCTGCACCGAAGAGCGATCTTGCCGCGCCGAGTGCCTTCTCTGCCTCCTGCTCGCCGTGAACGAGCTTTGTAAGCTCATACGCAAGAATTTCCTTTGCGCGGTTGAGCGCAGAGCCCTCCCAAGCCTCCATCTCGGCAATCTGATCAAGCGGCAGGAAGGTAAGCATCTTGATACATTTTATGACGTCCGCATCTCCGACGTTTCTCCAATACTGGAAGAAATCGTAGGGCGAGGTCTTTTCGGGATCAAGCCATACCGCGTTTCCTGCGGTCTTACCCATCTTGTTTCCGTTGGAGTCACAAAGAAGCGTGATGGTAAGCGCGTACGCGTCTTTTCCGAGCTTACGGCGGATAAGCTCGGTTCCTCCGAGCATATTCGACCACTGATCGTCGCCGCCGCATTGGAGATTACAGCCGTATCTATTGAAGAGCTCGTAGAAGTCGTAGCTCTGCATAAGCATATAGTTAAATTCAAGGAAGGAAAGTCCCTTTTCGAGTCTTTGCTTATAGCACTCTGCCGAAAGCATCTTGTTTACGCTGAAATGAGGTCCGACATCGCGGAGAAATTCAACGTAGTTAAGTGCAAGAAGCCAATCGCCGTTATTTACCATAAGCGCCTTGCCCTCGGAAAAATCGATAAAACGGCTCATCTGCTTTTTGAAGCATTCGCAGTTATGATCAACTATCTCCCTGGTCATCATTCTTCTCATATCGGTTCTGCCGGACGGATCTCCGATCATACCGGTTCCGCCGCCGACAAGAGCTATCGGCTTATTGCCCGCGTCTTGAAGTCTTTTCATAAGAGTAAGAGCCATAAAGTGTCCTGCTGTAAGCGAATCTGCGGTAGGATCGAAGCCGATATAGAAGGTCGCCTTTCCGTTATTTATAAGATCCGCGATCTCCTGCTCGTCTGTTACCTGCGCTACAAGACCGCGCGCTTTGAGTTCTTCGTAAAGTGTCATTTTTATACTCCTTTATTTTGAGAAATTATTGTTTATTTTAAAGATCTTCCGCATTTTCGAGCATTTCTGCCGCGGATTCTCTTATTTTTTCGGTAATGTTCACGCCGCCCATAATTCGCGATATTTCATCGACGCGTCCTGCCTTATCGAGCATAGCAAGCTCTGTCTGTGCACGTCCGTCAAGAATATTTTTCTTTATCTTGAAGTGGTGCATAGCGGTTGCCGCGACCTGCGCCGAATGGGTTATGCAAAGTATCTGCAAGTTCTTTGAGAGCTCCCTGAGTTTAAGCCCTATCTTCTGAGAGGTCTTACCCGACACTCCCGTATCTATCTCGTCAAAGATGAGCGTTTCTATATTATCCGCGCTCGTGAGCACGCATTTTATGGCAAGAAGTATTCTCGCCGCTTCACCGCCCGAGGCGATCTTCGAAAGAGGCTTCGGCGGCTCACCCGGGTTGGTCGATACGAGAAATTCTACTTTGTCGATACCGTCCTTTGTGAAAAGAACATCTCGTTTTTCGTCGTAAAGAGTCGATATCTCGACCGAGAATTTAACCTTTTCCATATCGAGAAAGCGTATTTCAGAGCTTATTTTTTCAGAAAGCACCTCTGCCGCATTTCTTCTCTTTCCCGAAAGCTCCTTTGCAAGCGCGAGTGCCTTTTCGCGGCAGATCGCGACCTCTTTTTCGAGCTCTTTTATTTTATCGTCGGAAAGCAGTATATCGTCAAGCTCAGCTCTCGCTTTTTCGAGATACTCTATCACCTGCTCTACCGTGCTTCCGTATTTACGCTTTAACTTGTGTATAGTATCAAGTCTTGTTTCTATCTCGTCAAGGCGTCTTTCGGGATCGCTATGCTCGCTCCCAAGCGCAGACATCACGCTTTCGGCTATATGCTCCATCTCGAAGCCTATCTCGTAAAGACGCTCGGCATATTCTGCGGCTTCGGGTACGAACTCGGTCATTGTTTCCAAATTATCGCGTGCAATATCCACAAGCCTTGAAGCCGACATTCCCTTGTCGTTTTTATAAAGTGCGCGGTAGACCGTGCTTACCTGCTTTGCTATCTGGCGGAAGTTTTTAAGCATTCGCTTTTCGTTATCAAGCCCCTGCTCCTCACCCTCTTTGAGATCCGCCGCCTCAATATCGTTTATCTGATAGGTGAGCAGTTCTATCCTGCGCTCCTTCTCACGCTCATCGCTCGAAAGGCGTTCGATCTCAGAGAGCGCAGAGGTCATTTTTCTGTACTGCTCGCGGTATTTTTCACAAAGCGAAGTCAGATCTGCATATGAGTCAACGAGCGGAATATATGTCTTTTCGTCGAAAATATCCCTGTTATCCAGCTGTCCGTGAATATTTACAAGCAGGGCTCCTACCTCACGAAGCAGAGAAAGCGGATAGGTGCAACCGTTTATCTTTGCCTTGGATTTTCCGTCCGAGGTCACGCTTCTTTGAAGAAAGACAGAGCCTTCCTCGTCAGGCTCGATCCCGATAAGTGCAAGCTTTTCGGCGGTGCTTTTCGAAATATCCGAAAAAATAGCCGAAACAGAGGCAATCTCCTCGCCCGCTCTGACAAGCTCACGCTCGGTCTTTGCTCCCAGAAGCATACTGAGCGAATCTATAAGTATTGATTTACCTGCTCCGGTTTCACCCGTGAGTGCAGAAAATCCTTTTGGGAAATCAACGTCCAGACTTTTTATTACCGCTATATTTTCTATATGCATAGACGAGAGCATTATTTCCGCCTCCCTTCTCTTAAAGTTTATCGCTTAGCCCCGAGTGCCAAGCACCTCGTTTATTTTACCCGCAAGATTTTCGGCAGATCTCGCATCTGCCGTTGCAACGAATATCGTATCGTCGCCCGCGATGCTTCCGAGAATATCGTTATGCCAAACAAGGTCTATTGCCGCGGCAGACGCATCTGCCATACCTGCATACGTTCTGACTATGACAAGATTTCCTGCCGACACGACCGAAAGCGCCGCCTCTCGCAGAATATTTGCATATTTTGCACTCGGACGGTCCTCGCTACTGCTTTTGACGGCGTACTTGTATCCGAGTCCCCTCATTGATGTTTTTACGATATTGAGCGCCTTAATATCTCTCGAAACGGTTGCCTGAGTTACGTCAAAGCCCTCCTCGCGAAGCTTATCGAGAAGCGCCTCCTGAGTTTCAATATCGTATTTATTTATCAGTTCTATTATTTTAGACTGTCTTTCGTTTTTCATTTTTTCTCTCCGTTAAAATCTGTTCAGACGTCGGACATCTTACGGTAGAGTATACCGCAGAAGCTGCTCTCGCCCGATCTCAGAAGCTTTGTAACGTATTTTGATTTCTTTATTCTCACAACGTCGTTTCCTTCGAGATCGCATATTTCCTCTCCGTCCACCGAAAGTTTCGCGTGATCGGGAGTTGCTATGCTTTTGACCTCGAACACCGACTCGCCCGAAAATACGATAGGACGGCATCTGAGAGAATGTGCACATATCGGAGTTACCGAAATACAGTCAAGGCTCGTATCGAGAACCGGACCGCCTGCCGACATTGAGTACGCGCTCGATCCCGTAGCGGTCGATACGATAAGTCCGTCACCGCGGTACTTATAGACCGCGTTCGAATTACAGAAGAGCTCAACCTCGACGACTCCGAGTCCGGAAGCACGGACGATCGCCGCGTCGTTGAGTCCGATAATCTCGGAAACGATCTTTCTTCCGTCGCGGACGACCTCCGCCTCTATCATGGTGCGCTCCTCTGTTTCAAGCTCACCCGAAAGTATTTCGACGATCTTCGGTATATCGGTGGTTTCGAGCTCTGCGATATATCCGAGCCGTCCGAGATTTATTCCTATAATAGGCGTATCCGAAAGAGCAGCCTTACCCGAAGCGCGAAGTATCGTGCCGTCGCCGCCGAGAACGATTATAAGATCGGCAGAAAACAGCTCACTGTCGGACACTGCCCTTGCCGAGCTTTTTTCCGCAAGTGTCGAAAGCTCCTCACAAAGCAGAACCTCGTAGGATTTTTCAAGATATGAAATCAGCTCACGGGTGTATAAAAATCCCGCGTCCTTATGAATATTGGGTATGACCGCAACTTTTTTGAAATCGTATTTCAAGGACTAGGCCTCCTTTTATCAGTCAGATTATTCCGTCCGGCGTTCGGAAAATACAGTTTTCCGCGTTTTTCGGCTCGCAAAGCCTGAAAAGCGCAAGATATTCGATATTTCCATCTCCGCCCTGTATAGGTGAAACGCTCACTCCGTAGCAGTAAAGCTTATGCTCTGATGCCGCAGAAAGCAGTGAGTCTATCACTTTTTTATGTATTTTTTTATCTTTTACTATTCCGCTTTTCGAGAGGTATTCTCTGCCTGCCTCGAACTGCGGCTTTATAAGACTTATAAACAGTCCGTTTTCTTTAAGTATCCTCGTTACGGGAGGATATATAAGCCTTTGAGAAATGAACGAGAGATCGCACACGGCAATATCGACCTTTTCTCCAAGGATCTCCTCGCCAAGCTCTCTTGCATTGAAATTCTCCATAACGACGACCTTGCCGTTTGATCTGAGGCTTTCGTGAAGCTGGTCGCTTCCGCTATCTATTGCAAAGACCTTTTTCGCTCCGCCGCGAAGCAGACAATCGGTAAAACCTCCCGTTGACGAGCCTATATCGGCACAAACGAGTCCGTCCACATCTATATCGAAGCATCTTAGCGCGTGCTCGAGCTTGACTCCGCCGCGACTGACGTAAACGTACGGCTTTCCCTTAACCTCGGGCACTTTAAGCTCGGGATCAAAGTCGTAGGACGGCTTTGTTATCTGTTTTCCGTCGATATAAACAAAACCCGCCTCAACTATCTCCCTTGCCTTCTGACGGCTCTGAGCGTGACCTTTTTCAAAAAGATATTTATCTATTCTCATAATCAGCTGTTACGAAGCAGGAGCATCTGTGCAAGATCGGATAGCGTCTGCGAGCCCTCGAATGCGGATATAGCAACACATGCCTCTGCGGTATACATAGCCGCAAGATCGACTGCCTCCTCGTAAGGCATAAGAGTCGCAAAGGTGACCTTATCGCTCTTTGCGTCAACTCCAACCTTCTTGCCGAGCAGAGTCGGGTCGCCCGTAACGTCAAGCAGATCGTCGATTATCTGAAAAGTCAGTCCGACCTTGTCGGCATACACCTTTGCCGCCTCGTAAAGAGGGCTTCCCTCGAAATGTCCCGATGCTATGCATCCGAGCAGGCAGGCGGCGCGTATCATACGTCCGGTTTTAAGTCCTTGGAGCTTTTCGAGCTTTTCCTGCGAGAGAGCTCCGCCCGAAATATCCATCTGTTGACCGCCGATCATACCGTACATTCCCGACGAGCGTGAAAGTATCTTTATCGCTTCGAGCTTTTCCCTGTCGGGTGCGCCGTCAAGTGCGCTTATCACCTCGTAGGGATATATCATAAGAGCATCGCCTGCGAGAAGCGCGGTCGCTTCGGGATACGCGATATGACATGAAGGCTTTCCGCGCCTCATATCGTCATCGTCCATACAGGGCAGATCGTCGTGTATAAGAGATGCGGCGTGTATCATTTCGAGCGTTGCCGCATAAGTCAGTGCTCTGTCCGACATATCTCCGCCGAGTCTTGCAAATTCGGTCGTCAGAAATGCGCGGATACGTTTTCCGCCTCCGAGCACCGAATATCTTGCCGCATCGGTAAGCATACAGAAGTCGCTATCTCTTTCACTAAGGAGAGTATCAAGTCTTTTTTCAACAAGCGCGGCAGATTCTGCAAGCGCGCTTTTCAGTTTGGTTTCGTTCATTCTTTATTCCCCGAGAAGTCGCTTTCTTTAAGCTCTCCGTTCTCGTTTACGAGTATTTTTATCTGTTTTTCTGCCTCTTCGAGCAGTTTTGAGCACTCTTTTGCAAGAAGCGTTCCGCTTTTATACATTTCAAGCGCCTCTTCAAGTGCAATATCGCCCGTTTCGAGCCTTGACACTATCTTTTCAAGCTCACTCAGCATCTCTTCAAAGCTTTTATTTTCTGCCATTATCCTTCTCTACGCCGCAGACCTCGGCGCTTATCCTTCCATCAGATACACAAATAGTTATTTTATCTTGCTTTTTCACGTCCGAAACGTTTTTAACAAGCTTTCCGTCCTTATCAAACGCTACCGAATATCCGCGCGAGAGCACCGAAAGCGGACTTAGTGCTTCGAGCTGTGATATTTTCTTTACAAACTCGGCGCGTTTTTCGGACACCGTCCGAGAGTAGGACGAGTCAAGTCTGTCGGTAATATGCGAAAGTCGCATATTTTTATCGTCAAGCACTGCCGCAGGAGATTTCATAACTCTGCGACCTGTGAGGTTTTCAAGATCTCTGCGCGCTCTTTTCAAACGGTTTGACAAAGCACCTTTAAGCCTTGAATCAAGAGCCGAAATACGCGAGGAGAGCTCTATGGCGTCGGGTACTGCGAGCTCTGCCGCCGCAGAGGGCGTGGGAGCTCTCATGTCGGCAACGAAATCGCATATTGTGAAATCGCTCTCGTGTCCGACTGCCGAAATTATCGGTATCTCGGACGCCGCCACCGTTCTTGCAAGTATTTCGTCATTGAACGCCCAGAGGTCCTCGATAGAGCCTCCGCCGCGTCCGATTATAATAACGTCAACGCTCTTTACCCTGTTAAAATATCTTACCGCCTCAACAAGCTGCTTTGCGGCACCCTCGCCCTGCACGAGCGCAGGATAGAGGATCATTTTCGACGCGGGAAAGCGTCTTGTCATTACGTTTATAATATCTCTTACCGCCGCCCCCGCAGGAGATGTTATGACTCCGACGGTCTTTGGAATATACGGAAGTTTCTTCTTTCTTTCGAGCGAAAAGAGTCCTTCTGCTTCAAGCTTGTTTTTAAGCTGCTCGTACGCTTTTGCAAGCGCACCGACACCCTCGGGCTCGATCATATCAACGTAAAGCTGATACTGCCCGCTCTGCTCGTAAACGTTTATACGCCCGTGAGCAACGACAGTCATTGAGTTTTCGGGACGGAATTTTATTCTCGCAAGTGACGAGCGGAATATGACCGCCTTTATCACCGCGCCCTCGTCTTTGAGCGTTAAGTACATATGACCGCCGCGCTCTACGAGGTTAGAGATCTCTCCTCTCACCGAAATACTCTGTACAAGAGCGTCCGATGAAAACATCGCTTTTATATACTGAGTTATCTGCGATACGGTAAGTATCGGACATTCTCTTTCGTTTATCATTTTTCGGTCCTTTTTAAAATCCGAGCATCTTTTTGCGAGTCAGATAAGCAGTTCCGACCGCGTTATCTCTCGAATACTCGGGCAGAGTGAATATAGCGTTATATTTCTTTTCGAGAGCGCTCTTTATATATTTGTTTGCGGTAACTCCGCCTGCAAATACTACCGGAAGCTCTCCGTAGCTGTCAAGTGCATTTTTGCACATCTTATCAAGCGTTTCGAGAACGCTTGCAAGAGTGAACGCCGCAATCCTTGACGGCGACTCTCCCTTTTTAAGCATATCGGACGCCCTGTTTTCAAGTCCCGAAAGGTTACACTCAGTTCCCTTCACGCAGGACATCGGCTTTACACTTCCAATCGGATCGGATATTCTTTCGAGCTCCTTTCCGCAGGGAAATTCAAGTCCGAGCATAACGCCGACTCTGTCTATCGCCTGACCGGCGTTCAGATCGAGCGTTCCGCCTATCTGTGTTATTTCGAGTCTGTCAACAAGGAGCAGATCGGTAGTTCCGCCGGAAACGTGAAAGGCGAGGAATTTTTCATTTAGCAGATCTTCCCTACCCGTCGTACAGACTGCCGCCGCGATATGTCCTGCTTGATGCGAAAATTCAAGGCAAGGAATATTTGCCGCCGCCGACACGCTATGCGCCGATGCAACACCCGAAAGAAAGCAAGGCATATAAGAACCCTTAACGTCGCGCGGCGCATAAGAAACGCCTACCGCCGCAAGAGATCTTATCTCGCCGAGCGCGTGCATGACCTCGGGCAGATTTTTTATATGTGTGAATACAGCGTCCGACTGACGGATACCGCGCTCGCCGTTTCCAACACTTACCGGAAGGCGCGAGTCTGCAACTATTTTCCCGTCTTCGGAAACAAGTGCCGCCGAGGTCGTATAGTTACTCGTATCTATACCGAGATAAAGCATTTTATTTATTCTCCGGCTTGTTTTTAAGATCTTTTTTATCGGCTATCGAGTTAAGTATTCCGTTGATGAACGAGGGCGCCTGATCGTGATCGTACTTTTTCGCAAGCTCAACTGCCTCGTTTATAGCGATCCTTACCGGCAGATCGGTATAGAGCATCTCATAGCAGGCAAGGCGCATAATAGCGTGAGATACCTTGGAAAGACGTCCGAGCTTCCAGCCGATTGCGCTTTCGGATATGAGAGCGTCTATTTCATCGATATTATCAAACGTTCCCGAAAATCCCCCTATGATATATGAGTCGTCAAGCCCCATTTCTCTCATTTCTCTCTCGGCAGTTTCGCGAGCGTCTTCTTCCGAGTGAAACGGTCTTTCGTATATAAGCTTAAACAAAGCTTCGCGTGCTTCTCTTCTTGTCATAACTAACCTCAAAAAATAAGTTCTGTAAAGTATTTGCATAATTTTGCATATTCTGTTTTATTATACACCCTTTTTTTCTATATGTCAATAAATATCGTGAATTTTTATACTATATATAATATATTTTAATTTATCAAAAGAAAAAATCTCCGAGCGGCGTATTTTGCCGCGGAGATTTTCGCAGTTATTTTTTAACAATGTGTAATTTTTATCTTTTCCCACTTGAAAACTGAAAATTATGTGCTATAATAATATAAGCGTAACTGTCGCAAGTGACAGAAGAAAGGGTGATATGCTCAAATGAAAAAATATTTAAGCAAGGCAGGAAAGATACTGTCATCTTCCTGTGCAGTCTTTACCGTAATGTATTTTTTCATTCTGATTTTTTCCGGTCTTACGGGAACTATAACTCCCGCAATACCGCTTAAAAACTCGCTTATCGTTTTTCTCCTGGCGCTTTTTCTTTCAGTTTGCGATATGATATTCGATGCGGTAAGAATTCATTTTGCGCTCAGACTGCTCGCTCATTTTATGGCGACTCTCGCGTCCCTTCTTATCTGTGCGGGACTTGCGGGTTACAGTCTTAACTATAAGACTCCGGTTATGCTCTTCGTTTTCCTGTTCCTTTACGCTATAATCGCTCCGATATATATTTTCGCGGGCAAAAAGCACAAAAAGGGACTTAAAGACGAAAAAAGCGAGGAATACGTCAGTATTTTCAAAAAAAGCTGAGCGTTAAGGTCTTGCTTCGAGCGATTTGATGCTTATTCCCTGTGACGAAAAGTTCTTTTCGTACTCGGTCATAATATTGTCCTTAGCCCAGTCCTCAGAATGCAGGTCGTAGGTGATCTTATCAAGCGACCAACCGCACTCGCGGAATTCTTCGAGCGAAAATTCAAAAAGTCCGTCGTTATCGGTTTTCATTATTATCTTACCGTCGTCGGCAAGGATATTTTTATAAACGTCGAGGAAGGCGCGATAGGTAAGACGGCGCTTGGTGTGTCCTTTTTTCGGCCAAGGATCCGAGAAATTAAGATATATCTCTTTGACGTCACCCTTTTTAAAATATTCACCGAGGTTCATCGCGTTCACGTTCATAAAACGGACGTTGGTAAGCTCTGCCGCCTTTGAATTTTCAAGCGCAGTTATGATAGCAGAGGTTTGAAGCTCAGCGGCAATAAAAAGGCGGTCGGGGTATCTTTTGG
This sequence comes from Eubacteriales bacterium, assembly GCA_045657105.1. Lineage (GTDB taxonomy): Bacteria > Bacillota > Clostridia > Oscillospirales > CAG-272 > SIG672. Next base: position 60,902 of record JAZOSN010000032.1, on the reverse strand, counting down.
CGGTATCACGGATAAATCCGCCCTTGCCGCAACCGATTTCAAGACAAACGGGAAATCTGTCGCGGTAGATTTCGATCTCCTCGGGAGTGTTTATTATAAGCTCGGCGCAGGCTTCAAGTCTTGCCTCGCTATTCTTCTTTTTTCTCATTCTCATAGTTTTATTTTCCTTTCGGTATCATTACACATAACAGTATATCATTTTACCGAAAATAATCAAGTAGCATTTTGCAAATATTTTTATAAACGATCACATTTTACATATTTTAAGCAAGGAGGCCGTAATGACCAGACAGCAATTTTTGGAAGAGTTCCAAAGCGCACTGAGAGATCAGGGTGCATCTCCCGAATTTATAAACGAGCAGAGTGCTCTTATTTCGGGAAAGATCGAAGCTCTTTCCGATACGGAGTTTGAAAAGAGTGCAAGCGGCGAAAATATCGCGATGCTCGCTCGCTCCTCAATGGAAGAATATCTTTCCAGAACCAGACACACCGAGGAAAAAGAGCCGGAGGTTCAGGACGAAAACGAGGCAACCATCATAACGCGTCCCGTTTCCGAAAAACAGAGCGAGGCTCCGGTCGTCACCGACGAGGAAACAAAGAAAATAGATACCGTACCCGAAAAGGAAGCGACTTCCGGGGAGTCTTCGTTCTCCGATAAGAGCGACGACGTCGTTACGGTAGATATGACTCCGATCGTTTCTTACAAGAAAAAGACTGAGTCGGACAAGAAGTCGTTTGTCAAAAGACTTACTGAAAGAGCGGAAAATAAGGCACCCACGCTTATATTCACTGTACTTACGGTTCTTGCCTTCCCTCTTATACTGTTCGGATCGTTCGTATCTATCGGCGCGCTCTTCGGACTCTATTTTGCGCTCGCGGCGCTCGTTGTAGCTCTTATATTCGGAATAATCGCAGTAGTTTGCGGCGGCGGTCTTACCTCGATAGTCGCCCTGCTCTACGGAGTTACGCAGATAATGCAGGAGCCGAGATACGTCGGTATGCACGAGGTGGGGTTTGCTCTTATCGTAGCAGGTGCAACCATTCTCGTTTCGGTTATTCTCTACAACATCGCAATAAAGCTCATTCCCTGGATACTTTCAAAAGCGTCCGTCATCTTTAAAGCACTCGTCGTACGCGTAAAGCGCATCGCCGAAAAAGCAAGGAAAGGATGTGAGAAACTGTGAAAGGCGCATCTATAATCAGTATTTTCATAGCTCTCGTTTTCATCGTAGGCGGACTTATTCTTTGTGCACAGGCAAGAGATAAGGCACCAAACGACGCCGCAATCGACGGAAACACACTCGTAAATGAAGACGGAAACGTCGTCACTGAGGTTCTTCTCACCGGTCAGACCTTCTCGATGGTAAACATCGACGTTACGGACTGCAAGGTCGAGGTTCACGGAAACGCCGAAACGTCTTCGGTAACTCTCATAAACTTCAACGAAAACACCTACGTTGCCGCATCCGGCGAAAAGGTTCTCACCGTATCGAACAAAATATCCATTCTCGACTATTTCAACCTCGACGGTGCGGGAGTAAGATTCAGTGGCGTATGGAAAACTCTCCGCTCGTTTTTTAACTTCGACACCTCAAACGGCGAGCGCGAGATACACATTTACATTGGTAACGACGCCGATGTATCCAAGATCAACGTAAACTGCGACTCGGGAGCAAACCTCAGAGTAGCGGACATTGATAAGGACTGCGACCTCTCGTTTACTGCAACCGACAGTACGCTCGAAATAAGCAACATAAACGCGGCGGCTATGACGATAGCAGGCAGCAATTCCGAGATCACGCTCGGAAACTCAAACGTAACGAGCTTCGAATATTTCGCGACAGCCACAAACTTCACCGCAAGTGGTGTGATCGCCGAGAACGTTACGGTAGATACCAAATCCTCTAACGTTTCGCTTCTCAGTACCGAGTTCCGTAATATGTCGGTAACTCTTGAAACAGGAGATCTCGTTCTTTCCACCAAATACGACAGACTCTCGTATTTCCGTAAAATAGCGATAACAGAGGGAGAAATACTCCTTAGCGGCAATTCTATCGGACAAAAGGACGAATCGGCAGAGGAGCTTCTTGAAAGCGCCCCCGGAACTATGACCGTCACGGTAAATGCGGGAAAGATCGACCTCACCTTCGGAAGCGAAGCACTTCCTGAGCTTGAAGAAGAAAATCCCTCGGCTCCCAAAGCTTAAAACACAAACGGCAGACAAAGATCTGCCGTTTATTTTTTGAAAAAGTTGGCTTAATATATTTCGCATAATTTATGTTTTAAAGCACAAAATAATCTTGCGCTCGAAAATTCACAAAATCATATTGTCGGGCGCATACCCAAAGAAAGGTCTGAAAAAATGATTATTGACAGAATAGCCCTTCTCCTCGCAATCGTCGGAGGACTCAACTGGGGCAGTATCGGTTTTTTCGGCTATGATTTTGTAGCTTGGATTTTCGGCGGTCAGGACGCCGTTGGAAGCAGAATAATCTATTCGCTCGTCGGCGTTGCCGCTATATGGTGCATTTCTCTGCTTTTCAGAGAGAGAACTCCTCTTCTCGATACGGCAGAAGAGTAAAAGCGAAACGAAAATCAGGCTTATTCGGCCGAAGAGAAAAAATCGGGAAGCAAAGGCTTCCCGATTTTAATTATATTCCCCGCCCACTTTGCAGAAAAATCTTTAACAATTAAATTCCCAAAGACCTTGACATAAAGGTAAAAATAGTGTAGAATATATCCATCACAGTAAGAAAGGAAATTTAAGTAATGAACGACGAAATAAAGAACGGCGCAGAGCTCCCCGAAGAGGAGTTCGGCATACTCACACTTACCGATGAAGAGGACGGCACTGAGTCCAAATTCGAGCTTATCGAAACCTATCAGGCAGACGACGGCTCGATCTACTATGCACTCGCTCCCGTAAACGAGGACGGCTCCGAGGCAGAGGAATACGTAATTCTCAAGGTTGAAGAGGAAGAAAACGGCGACGTTTCGCTCTGTACCATCGAGGACGACGACGAATACGAGCGCATCGCAGACGTTTTCGACGATCTTCTCTTTTCCGAGATAGATTACGACGCGGAATAATTTTCCGCTTTTAAACCGAGCTTTTTTGAGCACAATAATAACGGAAAGAAAAAAGACGGAAGATGCCGGGCTCAACAAGGTATTTTCCGGCATCTTTCCGAATATTCTGTTATCGGGCATCCTGCTTTGTGCGTGGAAATGTCAGGTAAATAAACCTACAAACTGATATTGGAGTCCGGATAAACTTCCGCGCCGGAGTGCAGACCTCCTCACTTAGCCCTGCTTTTGTCACGGCTTTCGTGGGACGTTGGGAGCACCGTAAAGCATCGGAGAGGACACCACCCTGACTAAAAAGCAGGGTTATATTTCTTGACCCACGGCAAAAGCGGGGCCCGATAGAAACTAAGGCGTTGTGTAAAACACAACGCCTTAACTTTGTTTGCAAAAAACTCACTACTTTCAAAGGTAGTGAGTTTTCGTTTTACTTCATATCGCTCCGTCGCTTGTCACTATCAGCTCGACGTCAACGTCCTTATAATAGATCTTGATCATATCGACGTATGCATTCTCGTAAGAATATCCCTTGTTTGCAAGGTCGTTTACTCCGTTGAGGCTAAGTCCGAGTCCGCTTCCGACACCGCGTCCGACGAAAACGAAATTTCCGTATGTGCCGTCAAGCTTCACAGTCGTTTCGGCAGTTGTCGTTTCCTTGGTTTCTGAATTATATTTCGGCGTGATCTCGGTCACCTCGCTTCCCGCGACACCCACGACAAAGTTCGCGCTTTTAAGCGTTCCCGAAAGCAGATTTCTTATAGTTTCACTTCCCGAAACAACAAGTTTATTCCCGAAAATATCGGTAAATTCGATTTCGGTGACGTAAAGTCCGCTCTGCGAGCGCTTTAACACCTTGATCTCTGAAACGTTACCTTCCAGCGGACAGTCCGCGACTCTCTGAGAAAGAAGCTCGTAGAGCTCGTACTGGCTTATCTCGCTCTTCCATCTGCCGCCCGAGCGGTTTTCGAAATCCTCCCAAGCCACGATCTGACCTGCGAGATAGCTTCCCTTACCTGCCATGATCTCACCGTACGCCTCGGAAAGCGAAACGGTCGCTCCGCCGTAGGTCGAGCCGTATAGAGCGTTTATAAGCTCGCCGCCGCTCTTTATGACCATATTTTTCGTTGCATCTACTGTCTTTTCGATATTGCCGTTTACGTTTCCGCAACCATTATATTTACCGCAGTGAGAATTCGTGCAGTAGTCAAATCCGTCGTTTTTATGTGTCGATCTGTCGTCAAGAGAAGAATACGCGTTTGTTCTCACGACGGTAGCCGCCGCTTTGAGAGCCTCGTCGTTCCATGAGGTATTTACCTCAACCGAAAGACGCGACGCGACGTATTCCTCCATATGCAGAGTATTCACGATCTCGAAAGCGCTATTTTGGCTTTTAATTCTGAGTCTGCCGTAATAGGTTTCTCCGAGATGCGATGAGAAAATCTCGTTTGCAACAGGAGTTACGTAAAGAGCGTCAATTCCCTTAAAATGACCGATAACGGTGTTGGTCTGATAGTCTATTACAGAATAGGCGTTTTCATCGGGAGCCACGACGCTTCCCTCGCAGATATACGAGGCCTCAAATGCACTGAGAAAATTCTCTGCTCTTTCGGCAGTTGCAAATCCGCCGAGGCAGATATAGTATTCTCCGTCAACGTACGCCGGAAAAGCGTAGCTTCCAAGCTTTTCAACGGTATCTTCTATTCTGCTTATATATCCGCGGATATTTTCCTTACTAAACGATCCGGTCGTAGCGCTTGACGGACGGAAAAGCACTATATTATCGTTTTTTGACGATCCGCCTACCTTAGTCGAGTAAGAGGAGATCATAACTCTGTATCCGCCAATGCTCGGATCTACGTTCTCCGCCGCTTCGACGTAGGTACCGTCACTCTTTATAAGATTTTTGCCCGCGGTTATCGAAATAACCTTTGCCTCGCTTGCATCGTCAAAGGAAAGATAGCCGTCGTCACAAGGGATTTCAAGACGAAATCCCTTGCTCGTATTTACCGTAAAGCTTTCGGCAAGATCACTTCCGTAAAAAAGACCGACGTCTATTTCTTCTCCGATTTTAAGATCGACAGCCGTATTTGCATACGCCTCGATAGCAACCACAAGAATAGAAAAGATCATAAGAAAGCCGAGGAAGCCCGCAACGATCCGCACGAGTATCTCGCGCGTTGACGGCGTGTTTTTGTTTTGATGTCTGTTTTTATTTGACATAAAACAACCTCCTTGTTTTACTCTTTAAATAAGCTTGATTTGTTGTTTTTCGGCATCGTACTCATCTATTGCGATACCGGTAGCGGGTATTTTTATCTTTTTAAGTGATTTTGCGCTCGTAAATTTATCGGCAAAATCTGTGAGCACTGCGGCAAGCTTCTGACCGCCTTTAAGTGCGAATATGGTAACGCCCTGTGACGATCTCGACGACTTTACAGGAACAAGATTACTGCTTATAACGATACCGCGCTTTGCATTCGAGATCATGAGCAGCTCTACGGGAGAGTCCTCATAAATCACCGAAACTATCGGAGAAACGTCCGAGAATGCTCCGACGAGCTTCTTTCTGTTTGTCTTCGTTTCGTATGCGAGAACCGGGATCTTTACGCCCTTTCCGTTTTCAAAGAAGAACATAAAGTTGCCGACTCCGTAATTATTACCCTTTATAGCCTTCATAAAGACGACCTTTTCGTCCTTATCCATTCCGAGCTTTGCCGCGGCAAAGTCGCCGAGCGCAGATGCTTTACTGTAATCGAACGCAGATGCATTCGACTTATAGCACTGTGCTTTATCCGTAAAGAATATCAGATCGTCGCTATTGGTCGCGTCCTCCTCGACTCTGAGCGAGTCGCCGTCCTTGAAGGTCTGCGCGTCATTTCCGCGAAGGGACTGCATGGATATTTTCTTGAAATAGCCCTCCTTCGAGAGAACGAGATGCACGGGAGTAGTATCGACCACTACCTCTTCGGGCTCGTTTACGATATCCTCGGCGTAGATAAGCTCGGTACGTCTTTCCTTGCCGTACTTTGCCTTGATTTCTTTAAGCTGCTTTGCAATATAGTTTTTGAGCTTCGAATCGCTGGTAATAATATCTCTGAGCTCTGCTATATCCTCGGTAAGCTTCTTTATCTCGTCAAGACGCGAGATTATATACTCGCGGTTTAAGTGACGGAGCTTGATCTCTGCGATAAATTCTGCCTGAACCTCATCTATTCTGAATCCTGTCATAAGGTTGGGAACGACGTCCTTATCGTTCTTTGTTTCGCGGATAATCTTGATCGCCTTGTCTATATCGAGAAGTATCTCGCGAAGTCCTTCGAGAAGGTGGAGTCTTTCTTCCTTCTTGCCGAGGTCAAAGCCAAGCTCGCGTCTGACACAACCCATGCGGAAGCGTATCCACTCTTTAAGTATCTCAACGACACCGATCTGCATAGGAACGCTATCGATAAGCACGTTGAAGTTACACGAGAAATCGTCCTCGAGCGGTGTGAGCCTGTAAAGCTTATTCATAAGCTTATCGGGATCGACTCCGCGTTTCAGATCGAGAGTGAGCTTGAAGCCTTTGAGGTCGATCTCGTCACGGAAATCCGAAACCTCTTTAAGGCTTCCGTTCTTGACGAGCTCGGTAAGGCGCTTCATTATAGCTTCGAGCGAGGTCGAATAAGGTATTTCGATTATATCTATACAGTTCGACGATTTATCGTAGACGTATTTCGCGCGCATAGTGAAGCTTCCGCGACCTGTCGAATATATATCGGAGAGCTGCTTTCTGTCGTAAATTATATACGCTCCGCCTTGAAAATCGGGAGCTTTGATTATATCGAGCATCTGATCGGCATCGGTGTTCGGGTTGCGAAGAACCTGTATCGCGCCGTCGCAGACCTCTGCGAGGTTAAACGAGCAGATACGGCTCGCCATACCGACCGCGATACCCATATTTGCCGAAACGAGAATGTTCGGGAAGGTCGTAGGAAGAAGAACAGGCTCGACCATAGTATTATCGTAGTTAGGCACCATCTCAACTGCGGTCTTATCAATTCCTCTGAAAATCTCGGCGCAGAAGGGGTCGAGCTTTACCTCGGTATAACGGGGTGCGGCATACGCCATATCGCTGCTGTAATGCTTACCAAAGCTTCCCTTCGAGTCAACGAACGGGTGAAGCAGAGCCTCGTGTCCTCTCGTAAGCCTAACGAGGGTATCGTATATCGACGCGTCGCCGTGAGGGTGTATTTTCATCGTCTGTCCGACGACGTTTGCACTCTTGGTTCTCGGTCCTGTAAGAAGTCCCTGCTTATACATAGTATAGAGTACTTTTCTATGGGCGGGCTTGAAGCCGTCTATCTCGGGGATAGCGCGCGAGATAATAACGCTCATAACGTAGGGCATATAGTTCTTCTCTACCGTTTCGGTTATGGGCTGATCTACTATGGGAGCGACTATATCGTCCGCCTTATGTTCTTTACTTACCTTTTTCTTTGCCATTTGGAAAAATCCTTTCAGCTTTATGTTCTTTTATGTGTTAAAGTTCTATTACCGTATATCCCGATGCTTTGAGCATACGGTTGAATATTGCAAGTCCTATACCGCTTTTATCGGGAAGCGGCGCGTATATCTGCTTTATCTCGCGTTTATCGTCAAAGGAGCGAAGCAGCGAAAAAAGTCTGTGAGCCTGTCCCTCAGGATCATTTTTACTGCCGATAACGAAGGCGTTTGAAGCAGTCTTTATCGCCTCATCTTCGTCAAAGCAGACGAGTGCGACCGTGGGATCGTTTGCAAATTTCGCCATAAATTCGGTACGTTTTACGTCCTCACCCTCAACGAGTGCAACCGGTGCTCCCGGTGCGTAATGGCGGTATTTCATACCGGGTGCGGCAGGCTTTTCGCCCTCTGTCAGCTTTTCGGTGACCGCCTTATCAAGCGTGACCTCGAAGCCCTCGTTTTCAAGCATTTCGACAGTCACTGCACCCGGTCTTAAAAGCTTTAACTTGTTCTCTCCGACTACTGCCACTATCGTTGATTCAAGACCGATGTCCGACTCTCCGCCGTCGATTATCATATCAATACGCCCGAACATATCCGATATAACGTGATCTGCCGAGGTGGTAGACGGTCTGCCCGAAAGGTTTGCCGACGGAGCGGCTATCGGAACTCCCGAAAGAGCAATAAGCTCTCTTGCGACATTATGCCTCGGTATTCTGACAGCAACGGTATCAAGACCTCCCGTTACCGTGCTCGGAATAATATCCTTTTTCTTCATAACAACGGTGATAGGTCCGGGAGTAAACGCCCTTGTAAGTCTTGAAAACTCCTCGGTAACCTCGCAATATTTCTCTGCATCATCAGCTTTTGCAAGATGAATTATAAGCGGATTATCAGACGGTCTGCCCTTTGCGGCATATACTTTTTCTGCGGCGTCGGTTCTAAGAGCGTTCGCTCCGAGTCCGTAGACCGTTTCGGTCGGGAAAGCCACAAGCGCGCCGCCCTTTATAAGCTCTGCCGCCTCTTTCATTCCCGCCCCGTCCGGATAATTTACTATTTTCGTATTTATATGCTTTTCAGACATTTTATCAAAATTCACTGTTCTTTAATTTTTCCGACGTATCTGCGGTAATAAGCGCGTCTATCATTTCCTGAATGTTTCCGTTGAGGAAATTTTCGAGAGAGTAGAGGGTAAGTCCTATTCTATGGTCGGTAACCCTTCCCTGCGGATAGTTATAGGTACGGATACGCTCGCTTCGGTCGCCCGTTCCGACCTGACTCTTTCTCTCGCTCGTGATCTTATCGTTCTGCTCACGTTCCTGCATATCTTGAAGCTTTGCGCGAAGCACCTTCATCGCCTTATCGCGGTTCTTGAACTGACTTCGCTCCTCCTGACATTCGACGACTATACCTGTCGGCTTATGTGTAAGGCGGACTGCCGATTCGGTCTTATTGACGTGCTGACCGCCCGCTCCGCTCGATTTGCAGGATTCGATTATAATGTCCGCAGGATTTATGACGACCTCGATCTCCTCTGCCTCGGGGAGAACCGCAACGGTTACGGTAGATGTGTGTATTCTTCCTTGTGTTTCGGTTTCGGGAACTCTCTGAACTCTGTGAACGCCGCTCTCGAATTTGAAGCGCGAGTACGCGCCGTCACCCTCGATCATAAAGTCGATTTCCTTGTATCCGCCGAGCTCGGTTTCGTTTGCTCCGATTATCTCGGTCTTATATCCCGCAGAAGCGCAGTACATAGAGTACATTCTGTAAAGCGAGTTTGCAAACAGAGCCGCCTCTTCGCCGCCTGCGCCGCCACGTATCTCGACGATAACGTTCTTGTCATCGTTAGGATCCCTCGGCAAAATAAGTATGCGAAGCTCGTCGATAAGCGCGCGCATTATATCCTCGTTTTTATCGAGATCCTCTTTTGCAAGAGCGCGCATTTCCTCGTCGTCCTCCATATCGAGCATTTCGCGAAGGTCGCCGCACTCCCCGTCGAGCTTTGTAAATTCGCCGTATTTTTCGGCGATTTTAGCAAGAGATTTATACTCTCTCATAAGCTTTGTGTACTGCTTATGATCGGAGATCACCTCGGGATCTCCAAGCATCTCCTCGAGAGCGCGGTATCTTTTCACCGCGTCGCCGAGCTTTTCAAGCATATTCTTTTCGCTTTGTGTAAGTGTAAACAAGTCTTTTTCCTCCGAATATTTGTAGTGGTACAAGTCTTATGCGATATATTCGGAAAAAGCTATTTTACGTAGTCAAATTCGAAATCGTATATACTTACCGTATCTCCGTCCGATACTCCCGCATCTTCGAGCGCCGAGATAACGCCGCTGTTGCGGAGCACTCTCTGGAAGAACATAAGCGATTCTCTGTCCGAGAAGTTTACCGAGTTCATAACACGGCGAAGCCATTCTCCCTCGACTATAAACAGGTCGTCCTCTCTGTGTATCGAGAACTCGTGGCTCGTGGTATCCGCTTCGAGATCGGGTTCTTTATATTCCGCCTCGTATATCTTGATAGGCGGCAGTCCTTGGAGAGCCTCAAAGGTCTTATTGACCATTTCCTGTATTCCCTCTCCTATCGGAGCGCAGACGTAGATGACCTGACTGCCTCTCACCTTTGCAAACTCCTCAAATTCAGAGAGATCTGCATCGTTCGGAAGAAGGTCGCATTTATTGGCAACTATTATCTGCGGACGCTTTGCAAGCTCGGGACTGTATTTTTCAAGCTCTGCATTTATCGCGATAATATCGTCGATGGGATCTCTGCCCTCACTGCCCGATATATCGACGACGTGCAGAAGAAGTCTGCATCTGTCAACGTGGCGAAGGAATGAATGTCCGAGTCCGATACCGTCCGCCGCACCCTCGATAAGTCCGGGAATATCAGCGGCGACAAATCCTCTCTCGTCACCTACCGAAACGACTCCGATATTCGGTGCAAGAGTTGTAAAATGGTAATCGGCGATCTTCGGTCTTGCAGACGAGATCATCGAAAGTATCGAGGATTTTCCGACGTTAGGAAATCCGATAAGACCGACGTCGGCTATCATTTTGAGTTCAAGGATTATCTCCTTTTCCTCGCCGACAAGTCCGGGCTTTGCGAAGCGCGGGATCTGTCTTGTGGGGGTTGCGAAATGATGGTTTCCCCAACCGCCGCGTCCGCCCTTACATATGACGTAGCTGTCACATTCAGACATATCCTTAATGACAAGTCCGCTACCTGCGTCCTTTATTACAGTTCCGGGCGGCACGGGAAGAATGAGATCTTCGCCTCTTTTGCCGTGGTACTTCGAGCCGCTTCCGTTTAATCCGTTTTCTGCCTTGAATTTTCTCTTGTATTTGTAATAGGTAAGGGTATTCTGCCCCTCATCGACAGTGAAAATGATATTTCCGCCGTTTCCGCCGTCACCGCCGTCAGGACCGCCGTGCGAAACGTACTTTTCACGCCTGAATGAAACTGCGCCGTTTCCGCCGTCCCCTGCTTTTAAATAGATCTTTACATTATCAAACAGCATATCTTTCTCCGTTAATCTTCGAGCATCTTTCTGAACTCGTTTTCGTCAATTATCTTTATGCCGAGTCCTTCGGCTTTCGTCAGTTTACTTCCTGCCTCTGCGCCTGCGAGAACCACAGAGGTCTTTTTCGACACTGAGGACGAGGTCTTTCCGCCGTGAGAAACTATTATTTCCTCTGCCTCGCTTCTTGTGAGCGTCGGTAGCGTTCCCGTGAGAACGAAGGTCATTCCCGCAAAGCGGTCGTCCTTTTTCTCCTTTTTCGCGCTTGCGGTCACAACGCCCGCGTCTTTCAGACGGTCTACGGTTTCCCTCGTCGATGGGTGTGCGAAGAAATCCACTACACATCTCGACACGATCTCTCCGACGTCGTCTATCTCGGTAAGCCTTTCGGCGCTTACAGTAAAGAACTCCTCTATATCCGAAAAGTTCTGCGCGAGAGCGTCTGCCGTCTTATCTCCTATCTGACCGATTCCGAGAGCGTACAGGAGTCTTGCAAGACCTCTCGTTTTCGAGTTTTCGATAGCTAAAAGCAGATTTTTCACGCTCTTTTCGCCCATTCGTTCTATCGAAACGAGGTCGGATTCTTGCAGATAGTATATATCAGAAACGCTCTTTACGAGTCCCCTGTCACAGAGCGCATCTGCAACGGCAGGTCCGAAGCCGTCAATATCCATTGCACCCTTCGATGCGAAATGAACGAGATTTCTGCGAAGCTGTGCAGGACACGCCGAGTTGGTACATCTTATTGCCGCCTGCTCACTTCTCGTCACCTTTTCTCCGCAGGCAGGACAGTTTTCGGGAAAATCGAACTCGTCAAGACCGAGCGTATCCTTTGCGGACACTATCTCGGGTATAATATCTCCTGCCTTACGAACCGTGACCGTCGCCCCGATCCTTATATCACGCTCCCTTATGAAATCAAGGTTATGAAGCGTTGCGCGGCTGACGGTAGTTCCTGCAAGTCGCACCGGCGAGAGGTTAGCAATAGGAGTGAGCACGCCCGTTCTGCCGACCTGAATATCAATTCCGAGAAGCCTCGTTTCCTTTTCCTCAGGCGGAAATTTATAAGCGACCGCCCATTTGGGAGTACCGCTTCCCTCGCCTATCTCCTCACGAAGCGGCAGAGAGTTTACTTTTATGACCATTCCGTCTATATCAAACGGCAGGCTTCCGCGCTTTTCTCCGATACTCTTTATCTCCTCGACAACGTCGTCGTAGGTGGAAAGCACTCTTGCAAACGGTATGACCTTGAATCCGTTTTCCCGCATAAACTCAAATGTTTCGTCGTGCGAGGAAAAGCTCCTGTCGCAGTATTGCAGGTTGAAAACGAATATATCAAGTCCTCTCGACGCCGCTATTTTAGAGTCGAGCTGACGTAGCGAGCCGGCCGCCGCGTTTCTTGGATTTGCAAAAAGCGCCTCGCCGTTTTCCTCGCGTTCTGCATTCACCCTCTCGAAGCTGCTTTTCGGCATATAGACCTCTCCGCGCACTTCGAGCGTTCCGTTATAAGGAATTTTCAGAGGAACCGAGCCTATCGTACGGACGTTTTCTGTGACTATCTCTCCTACGAGTCCGTCACCTCTTGTTGCCGCGTAGACAAGCTCGCCGTTTTCGTAGTGAAGTGCGACCGAAAGACCGTCTATCTTACATTCTACCGAAAAATCGACCTCGGGGTGCTCGTTTTTCATCTTCGTAATGAATTCGCCGAGCTCTTCGTACGAAAAGACGTCCGAAAGGCTTTTGAGCGGATAGGTGTGCTCTATTTTCTCAAATTTTTCGAGTGCCCTGCCGCCCACCCGTTTAGTGGGAGAATTCTTGTCGTCGAACTCGGGATTTTCCTGTTCAAGACCGACAAGCTCGTAAAACATTTTGTCGTAATCATAGTCAGATATTTCGGGGTTATCCTCAACGTAATACTTACGGCTATGGTACTCTATCTGTTCTCTGAGCTCGTCTATGCGCTTTTTTATATATTCCTTGTCGTTTATGTTAGCAGACATAAGGCATCTCCTCGATTTCACTACTTTCCCTATTATGAGATATTATAACACATTTTTTGCGATTTTTCAATAGTTAACAAAAATAATATATATAAATATTATATAAATAAGCAAAGAAAAAGCAGGAAGCACCGGGCCTCCCGCTTTCTCAAACCGAAAAGGTATTTCGTTTCGGTTTAAAATGCAGTAATAAACTTACTTATTTGTTGTTTTTAAGGTCGTTCTCGTACTTCTCGACCATCTTCTTAATCGTGTGTCCCGTACGACTTTGAGGGTCGGAGCCCCCTGTATTTACGGCATTTTCTTCGCTTCGGGCAGATGGTGTAGTGATGATACAAGCACGACCTTTGAGTTTTTTGAGGTATCTTTCGGTGGTTTCTCCGGTGAAGATCTTGATGCGAAGCTCCACGGTTTTGTCCTCAAAAGGTGTGACAAAAATCTTATCAATAAAGGTGTCAATAAAATCCTTGGAAATCTCGCCCATTTCGATATCACGCTCGGCAGCCCTGAGAACGGCACGCACCTTTTCCATATGCTTCTTAAATTCCTCGCTAGACTCCTGCTGATTTTTCAGTTCAATCAGCTCTGCCTCGGCATCGTGGATCTCTTTGTTGCACGCTTCGGTCATTTCCTTAAAGTCCTTGCCGTTGATATTCCCTTCGGCAACGAGTTTCAGAAGCGCGCTCTTTTTCTTGTTTGCAAGATCAATGATTCCCTCCCGCTTGGCGATCATTTTGTCAAGCTTGCCGTTTGCAGTCATAGACAGATAAAGCTTTTCGTATTCAAGCATCATTGCGGCGGAGCTGTCCTTGGTGTCCCTAAACACCTCGAACAGGACCGGCTTGATCTCCTCCTCGTAAACGGGGAACGAAGCGCAGGCATCCTTGCCGCTGTTGATTTTGTTTGAGCATACCCACTTGCTGTTTTTGTTGCCCTCTTTGTCCTTGGACTCTCTGCGGTAATAAGGCGTACCGCAGTCGGTACAGAAAAGCTTTCCCGTAAGCAGATTGGCGTGATTGCAAATGCCTTGACGGTTCTTCACGTCCTCGCTTCTGCGGCGTAGAACTACATTGGCGCTTTCCCAAAGCTCTTCGCTAACAATTGCCGGTACGATCTCACCGCTTTCATCCTTGAACATGACCCATTCCTCGGGCGGCAGGAACTTCTGCTTTTTGGTGAACATATCAACGACCTTCACTTTGTTGCCCACGTAGTAGCCCTTGTATTTGGGGTTGGCGATCATATTTGCCATGGTGGAGTGTGCTATCTTCTTGCCGTTGTGATTGCGGTAGCCCTTGTCCCAGAAGATCTTTTCGATCTGCTTCATGCTGTAGTTGTCGGTGGCATAAAGCTCGAACAATTCTCTGACCATCGGAGCTTCATCCTCGTCAATCACAAGGCGTTTGTTGTTCTTCTTGTAGCCGAAGATGCGATTGTTGCCGAGAACCACATTCTGCTTGATCGCCTGCTGATGACCGAATTTCACGCGGCTGGAAAGCTTTCTCAGCTCGTCCTGCGCGATAGAGGACATAATCGAGAGTCTCAGCTCGGAATCCTCGTCGAGAGTGTTGATATTATCGTTCTGAAAAAACACGCCTACGCCGTAGCCGAGAAGCTGGCGGGTGTACTGAATGGAGTCCAGCGTGTTACGGGCAAAACGGGAGATTTCCTTTGTGATAATAAGGTCAAACTTATCTTGTGCCGCATCTTCGATCATGCGGTTGAAGTTCTCGCGCTTTTTCGTGGAAATACCGGACAGACCCTCGTCGATATATCCGCTGATAAACACCCAAGCGGGATTCTTCTTGATAAAGTCTTCGTAATAATTGATCTGGTTGCCCAGAGAATTTAACTGCTCGTCCGACTCCGATGAAACGCGGGCATAGTAGGTCACGCGCATAGGCACATCGAATATAGACTTATATCGAATTTCCTGACGAATATTATGTATATCCATATCTTTCCTCCAAAAGTTCGTTATATCATTACCTTGTTTCATTATATCACAAAGATTTAACTTTTTCAATAGACTTCACAAAAAAAGTCACGGGCGGCAAAATAAATTTCGCCGCCCATAATACTTACCCTTGCTGTTCTATACGAAAAGAGCGGTTTTTGATGATCACACGCATTCTCTCGTGCTCATCTTTCGATATTACGCCGCTTTTTAAAAGACTGTCGTTAAAATAGGTAAGCCATAGCTGTTCCATAACGAGATTTTTCTTTTTTTCACTTATATTAATAGTGTTTGATTCCGTAGCCACAGCACCTCACCTTCACGAGTCCTCTGCATCAAAACACAATTCATCATAGTAAAATCCTTCCTTTCTATTATTGCCCGAAACTGCTTTTTTAATCGGGCAGCGTTTTTTCGTTATTTGTTCTTCCCTACAAAAATTTTAGTCACGAAGTTCTATACATCCCTCTCACCTCCAATTTTGCTTTTGTAAATAATAAATGCTTTGCAAAAAGGGGGTATTTCAAGAAAAATACAAAAAATTTTTCACAAAAAAATATGGTCCGCACCTCTCGGTACGGACCGTCTTTTATGGGAATTGTTCGTATCTTTCATTTCAAGATGATATATCATCTATCATTTTGAAATGAGTCATTCAGATTTATTTTGGATTTCTTTTTAGATTAATGGAAGGCAAAACTTTCGTTTTGAAATGATGCCGCCGCCCTTTCGATATGATGAAGTGCTCTCGTTTCAATATGACGGATGATGTTCTTTTCGAGAGTGATGATGCTCTTTACGAAATGAAAATGACCCTCTTTCAGAAATGAAGAACAGGGATTTTCTACCCTCGGTTGCGTCTCTGAATGAAAGTCATTCTTCTTGTCATATTAAAATGATTTTGCGTTGAAAACGATAGTTATTTCCAAAAGAAAATGACCGCAAAAGCTTCTCGAAACTCTATCATTTCTAAAGGACAGACGATTTTTAAAGGATATATTATTGAGAAGCGTTTAGAAACGATTATCATCGATTAGAACGATTTAGAGCAGTTCTACTTACGTAATCAATACGGATTTGGACGGAATCATATCAAAAAAGAACGTTTTCAACCCAAATTCAATAATTACCCTATAAGGGGGAACCCGTATTTCAACATCGTCTAATATGTAGAAAACGTCCTTATCAAACTGTGACGATCTCCTTCACTTAAAGTCAAATATTACAGTGGCAACACCCTCCGCATGGCGCTTCAGGAATTTGACAAATTAAAAGATCTGTGATATAATATCAATGTGCGTTTTTTCGCACTTTGTGCTTACTATAATAGTGATACAAAACTACAGGAGGCAAATATGAGCAGTGATAAAAGAATGGTTGCAGTAGGAATACTCAATATACTGCAAAAAGAAACCGGACGACTAGATATAAGAACCGGAAAGATCAAAAAAATGACATGTACCGAAATAGCAAACAGACTTAAAGAAAAATTTGCTATAGAAGTAACGCCAAAGACCGTTCGCGAGAATATTGAAAAATTCAAAGAGCTTTGTGACGAAAAAGGTAATAATCCTTATGCCGTTAAATACAGTAAGGAAAAACGTAAGAACACTAAGGGTGTTATGACCGACATTTACCTTGCACAAAAAGAACGTTTCTCCAAAGGCGAACTTTTGCTTTTGATCGATCATGTAAAATTTGATAAAAATCTTGATGCAGAAGCCTCCAAAAAGCTTGTCGAAAAGCTGACCAGATTTTCCAGAAATAAAAACGCAAGCAACGTTGGAGAATTCAGTGAAAGCAAGGCTTTTGCTTCTGAAAGTAATACTTTTGCGGATAATCTTAATGCGCTTAGTGAAGCTCTAAATTTTAAAACCGAAGAAAATGTAGCCCATTCACGTGGAGTACGCAGACAGGTTTCATTCTATGAATGTCAATATGCATCCGACAAGGAGCTGCACCGAATTTCAAATGATAAAATCACTTTCAATCCGTATCACATAGTTACATCGCATGGTAGATATTATGTAATCGGAACGATACTCGGGGAAAAAAAGTTAAGACACTACAGAATTGACAAAATGACGGAGATTACTATCCTTGATTCAAAGGCTGAATCCGAGCTTTACAAAGATGTTCGTGAATATTTGCTTCAGCACCCCTATATGCAAGAAGGCGAAATCGGATATATAAAGTTGCGCGCAACCGAGAGCGGCATCGGTGATGTTATTGATGAGTTTGGCACGAGGGTCAATATTACAAAAACAAATTCTGTTTTTCGAGAGATCACGTTCAGCGCGAATTTCGAAGATGTTTTCCGCTTTGCACTACACCATGCAGATAGTGTTGATGTAATCGAGCCACAAGATCTGCGATATAGATTGCAAAGCATGGCGCGGATGATGAAGATTCGATATATTCAAAACGACCAAGATATAGAATTTTACTCGTGTAATACTACAATATCTAAAAACTGTTTACTGATCGGTAAAATGCTAAATGTAGGATTAAGTAATTTCAAAAAACACAAGGCGATGTCTCTATCGGAAAGAGTGGAAGCTGTTAAAACTATTAAAATTTACGACGCATCGGTCGTTACCGATTGGAATATGCTGTCAGATTATATCAACAGCGAGAAGGTGTATATTGGCGGCGGAGATAAAATTGATATTTCATTTATCAAAGATCTTCCGCGCTTGAAAGAGCTTGATATTATAAAACCCGGAACCGCAGATCTTTCACCCATTAATAAATGCAACGCCCTTACAAGATTACAACTGCACGGTGCGCAAAAGTTGGATCTTTCGCCAATATATGAAGCTAAAAATCTTCAAATTTTGCGAGTTGATCAAGAAACTGCCGACTGTATCGATATCGAGAAGTTAAAAAAGTGTATCCCCGAAATTGATTTCAGAATAGACACGTAATATTTTTATAAAAAGCAAGAGTTTTATGCTCTTGCTTTTTTGATGGTGGTTTTTTCGCACATGCTATATGTTATACTGAATTTACAACCACCACAGTTTCATGTAAAGAAAGGAATTCGGTATGAAGGTAAAACGAATTGATTTTAATGATAGCAGCGGAGAGATAACCCTTGAAACACCGATTATGTGCTTTAAGGGAACTAACAGCGACAAATATATGCTATTTATAGAGGCAATGACGGGAACGTACAGAGGGGATCAAGCCACAGGTATCCACATACCTCACGAATCTATTATCCACGGGTGTGTTGAAATAGACAAAAAGGAGTATGACATTTGCTATATCTACTCGGCGGATGCAGAACACACTATGGGTGTTAACTTCACGAAAGAAAAAAGATTTTTTTCTCTGCCTGATACTCAAGAGTACGAGAAAAAAAGGCGAGCCCGTAACATTAACACCTGCCACGTTTTCGCCGATGAGGATATGCGTTCATCTACCTCGTGCCTGCCGATGTCAGAAAAAGTTCTATTGTCTTTCGAAAAATTCTTAACAACATTAAATATAGATACGAACAACGGTGATTCTCGTCCTATATTTATTTACCACTTTTTTGATCGTATTGATGAATCTGTAGACGTTTCTCCTTATATTGACGAACTTGCAAGACTCGGCAGACAGGTATTTATTGCTGTATGCCCGAATTATCCCACCCAAAAGTTGAAGCACAACAAGGTACAAGTCATAAATGTGGAGGTTAACTATGTCGAAGATTGATCTGACGCATTATCATTGGCTTGTAAGCAAGCACGAAGGGCGTTTTGTTACAAACACCTACTCGGGCTCTATGGGCACACTTCCCGATCAAGGGTGTGTGAGTGCACGAACGTTTAACTACCGCGTTTACGTGGACATATCAAGCGGCGAAGAAAGCACATTTCGTTTGATTGCCGAAAGCTATATAATCCAGCCTTGGCATCTTGGCGGAAACAAAACCGATTTTGAACGAGCAGAATTTGAAAGCTCGGAAAGCGGTGTAAGAAAAGCAGAAGAATGGCTTGCGCAGACTGCTGCCAAATACAGATTTTAAGGAGAGTTTATGAAAGAAAACATTTACGCCGCAATACGCGGGGAATTTGTCGGATGCGAGTTACCTGAGCTCGGGACCGTCGTAGACGATATTTACACCGTTATACTTTGCCCTGTTTGCGGGCAAAAAACACTCGATAATTACTACATCTGCGGACACTGCGGCTGGGAATACGACGGATTCCCAGAGGATCACTATTCTGCCGCAAACGGTGCTACACTGCGAGAATACCGTGATGAATATAACCGCATTATGAAAGAAAGGAGCTAAAATATGGAGAACAGTAACTTCAGATACTACAACGCTCATCCGAGGCATTTGCTTGTTGATGACTGTGTAAAACGAGCAATTTCAGTCACCTGCGGAATGGACTATATGGATGTGCAACGAGGTCTTAATGCTCACAAAAAGATAACGGGAGCAAAGGACTTCAATTCTCCTGGAAACCCAAGAAGCTATGTTGAAAAAGTTTTGGGATTCCCAAGAGTAGCTATACCTAAAAAGGATGACGGTTCTCGTGTAAGTGCCCATGAATTTTGTGAAATCCATCCCAAGGGACGATATATTATTTCGATGTCCGGGCACTGGAGTGCAGTAATAAACGGAACGATCGTAGATACATGGGATTGCTCTGAGGAAGGACTGTATTCCTATTATTCCGTTACGCCGATCGAGGGATATGAAAGGAGAAAGATAACCTCGGGCTTTATCATAAGACAAGAAACGGAAGATACGGTAAGTGTCAGCTTCTATGACGGAAACGGAAGCAAAGTAGTTAAGATCATTCCTGCACAGTATGCAGATGGATACCGAGCATGTCTGCTTGATATGGGCAGAAACGAAGCAATAGATTGGGCGGATGAAAGATGGAAATAAAGCAATCCCTTATTCTTTAACGCATACAAATACATTTTTGATAATTAAATCTGTAAAGGAGATATAAAAATGAAAACAGTAATTGAATCGGGAGTTATTATCGATATTTTGAATGACGGCGATGGTGTTCTGACCATCCCCGCAGAAGCGGAAAGTGTTTCGGAAACCTTGCTTATGGCGTATGCCTTTGACGGTGTTGAAACGATCAAAGTAGCTGAGGGGAATACCGATTTTTCATACACGAACGGTTGTCTCATTCACCGAGACACAAGGACACTTGTCTTGGGACTTAACCAATGTACCATTCCAAGCGACGGTTCTGTCGAGGTTATCGGAGCGTGTACCTTTGGGTACAATGCGACACTTGACTCACTTACGATTCCCGAGGGTATTCTTGTGATTGACGTGGGTGCGTTTTCAGGCTCTTCGATTCGCAAAATTACACTTCCCAAGTCGCTTGAGCTTGTGCGAGGAAATGCTTTCGGAATATGTGAAAAGCTTCGCGAAATAACCGTTTTAGGGGAAAATACAGTTTTTGAACCCGCGGCATTCGGCAAAACACTTAACGACGGCAGCCCGATGCCGCGTCAGATTTCAGGGTATGTACACCCCGATCTCGTCGTCAAGGGTCACAGCGGCTCGTGTGCGGAAAAATGTGCCGAAATGAACAAAATTCGCTTTGAAGATCTTTAGTATTACGATGCTGATTCAAGGTTCAATATCAATGAAAAAATGTGAGAAGGTGTATGAAAAGATATGGAATTATATAAAGGAATATTTTGGTGCGATCCTCAGCAAGGAAGGTTGATTACACGGAAGGTTGCTTGCGATGAATATGGAAATGCACTTGAAGCGGTTGAATATTCATCAAAGTCCGGTGAAAATTTCAATCACAAAGCAGAGTGGGCGAAGCTTTATCGCAACATCACGAACGGACATCTGTATAATTATTATCCGCGTGGGCGTGTGGAGATCAAAAAGAAGAAAGTCACGATTTATCTTAATCCCACCTTAAATGAGCCAAAGCTGATAGAATTGATTGAATCGGAATTCAATATTTTTGGAAAAAATCTTTCAATTCGAATCGTTAACGACGGATCTGCACATTATGATTATTTATTATTGCGTCAAAAATAAAGGAAAATTAAAAATGAAGATTTATGATTTTATTAACTCGCAAGACATTCGTGCGCATTGGGAAAAGATCGGCTACGAACCCACTGCACTTGAATCCGCATGGCTCGTGTGGCAGAGCAAAAACCATACGCTTGAGGAAAAGCATACGGCATGGCTAAATATTCTTGATAATTCTGAAGATTGCGTCATTCCCGCAGGGCGTTTTAATCTTCCGCAACGATTGCTTCATCGTTTTTTGAGAAGATATATGAAAATTGAAAATTATTTGATTCAAGAATTTTTTCAGAAAGAGCCGAATGCCGTATATTCCTATCGAGAGTATTTTGATGATAATTGGTATGAGGAGACTACACTCTTTCACACCTTTGAAGAGGCATATTCGTTCTCTGTAACTTCTATGAAAGTTAATGATATTGATATACCGCAGCCAAATTTCATAGAATTCGTGAAGACTTATATTGGAAAGGTGGATATAAAGATTTTCGTTCGTTTCAATCTTGAAAAGGAAATCGTGCGAGTTGATGAAAGCCGTTATCTTTCTGACGTGAAGTATACAGAAATTTTCCAAGAGGTATTCCGAAATATGTGGTTTTCCTTCCCGACACCGTTCAAAAAAGGGGATATTTTAAAAACCGTACTTGGAAAATATACGCGCCCCACCACCTTTGCAGATCTGTTCGTGCTCACGTCTACTTGTACCGAGGGTGAACGTCCGATGACAGATGGCAGCGACATGACGGCATACGGATATTTTATTGACCGTGACAGTGTGGCATATCACGAGTGCATTCACAATTATATGGATTTGGAGTATGTGCGTAGCGAGCTTTGCGACGAGGAACGACTACTCATCCCAATTAGCCGCTACCTCAAAGATGAAATCGACCTCCCTCTCTTGCTTGGCGCGCAAAGAATTATGCTTTGTGAGAACGAGGCAAGGAACATATACGGATCTTTGAATTATACCAAAGAAGGAAAAAGAATTGCGGGGATTGAAATATGACCGAAAAAGAAATCTGGGATAGAGCGTACAAACGCATATTTGAGCTTTACGGTGATATGCCTGATCTGTGTATCGTTAACCGCTTTTATAGCGAAAAACAAGCCTTTATGCAATACGAGGTTGGAAAATACTTTTACGATCTTTTCAGGCTCCGTGCCGAAGTAAAGCAAGCGAATGAACAAATGGTTGTCAAAAACACGGTTGCCTCCTGCCTTGTGGCATATCTGCTTGGTGCGACAGACGAAAATCCGCTCCCCGCGCACTACTATTGCCCCAAATGCAAGACAGTGGAATGGTTGAACGGCAAATGTGTATTCGATCTGCGTGACCACACCTGCGCGTGCGGCGAAAGAATGAAAGCCGACGGCTTTGACATTCCCTTTGAAACCTATCTACCCTATGCCCAAAAGCTCAGAGTCGCAGATATGACCGACGAAAGTTATCTTGCGCTGTCCGAGGCGACCTTCTCACATTATCAAAAATCGCTGTTATATACGACCAACATTTGCAAGCGACGCGAAAAGGCTACGGGAGTTTGTATGGATGACATTGACTTGAACGACCGCGAGGTCAAGCACCGACTTTTGACGGGAAATTTTGAGAAATTAGCAGGTATTGGCGGTGAGAAAGTAATTAAGCAGATGATTGCGCTCACTTATCCACAAACGTATCACGAGCTTTTGAAGCTGATTGGCCTTTCCCACGGCACTAACACTTGGACGCAGAACGCGGAGCATCTGATAGCAGACGGCGTTTGCTCTCTATCCGATATCCCCGCCACGCGCGACGAGGTGTTTATGGCCATCCGCGACGCGATGAAAGATTGCTACTTTTACGATATGGGCTTTGCCTATGAAGCAGCAAACAAAGCTCGGTGTGGCTATTACCTTGAACATGGAATGGACAATTACACCAATCAAACGCTTTCAACGCTTGGTCTTGACGATTGGTTTTGCGGATTTATCGGAAAAACGCATTATATGTCAACAAAGGCTCTTGCGGTGTTGGAATTGAAATATTCCATTATTCTTAATTGGTATCAGGTCTATTATTCCTCTCTGTTTAAAACAAATTGATAGCAGTTTGGATAACTAATAACTGTTGAAAAGACATTCAAAATGTGGTATAATTTCTGTATACATTTCGGAAAGGAGCTTGTTTGTTATGAAAAATAAGTTCTCGGGTCAAATATCTATTGTGATATCAACAATATTATGCGGAATATTGAGTTTGTTATTTTCCATCAATCACGATAATATCCCTTTTGGAAACGCTGCGATTGTCATTATTTCATTGTGCTGTGCGTGCATAGCGGCTATTGTGTTTGCTATCAAAAAAATACATATCGATCAAGACAATGGCACAGCAGATCAGCTTCTTGATTTAATTTATTTTCTTGAAAACTATGAGGTTACCGAGAAAACCAAGGAGATATATGATCTTTATGTCACACTTATGAATGTAGGCAAATCTACATCATTTAAGCTGAGAGCTAAATTAAATCAACTGTTTAAAAAACGCGGTTATACCGGCTATACTTACGAATTGTCGTTGTCTGACACAATCCAATCCTATCACGAAGTGATAGGATTCGGCGTGGTGTCCTTTGGCTGGTGCTGTGCCACTGCTTGCGCAATAAGACTTTTGATCACATTGCGTCCGATATCGGCGTTATTCTGGATAGGATTGCTTTTGGTTGCAACGGGATATATTTATTATGCAATATTTGGCGATTCGGAAAGGACAAACAAACCCGCTCTTTGGGGATGTTTGATTTCTTGTGTTGTAATTGTAAGCGTTTGTTTTTCTTTGGGAACAATTCGTGCCAATCATGTTGATTCTACTTGTAAAGATATTCATATTTCTATTGTCGAAAAATGCGAATCTGATGAAAGATCCATATATGTAGACGGATATGTTACTGCATTTAAGATCAAGGTAACCAATGAAAAGTATAAAGATGTTACACAGATAAAGGGCGATTTAAATATATATGACGCAAATGGTAATTTGTTAGATTCATCTATCGTAACCTTGTCAGGCGATATATTATCCAAAGACAGCACCGTATTTACTCTAAATATCGACAGAAGATCAAGCGAAGAAGTTTTGACGCTTTATTACGCAACAGCAAAGGAGCTTTCTGCAACCTTTAAGATAAGCGCGATTAGCTATGACGGACACGGAAGAAAGGAGTATCCCGACAGCAGACTCATGAAAGTCCTGTCCTTGGGAGAAAACTCAGAGAATAACAACAATGAGCCAACAGCTGAGGAGCGGTATCGATCTGCGATAGCACTTTATGAAAGCGGTAATTTTGAGGAAGCACTTACCGCTTTCGATCTGATCAGAAACTATAAAGACAGTGCAGAATATATTCTTCTGTGTGAACAAGCCCTTGAAAACGAAAAGCTGGAAGCCATTTACCGAGAAGCAGTGTCTTTATTCCTATCCGGACATTTTTCCGATGCGATTGGGAAATTTGAAGCAATTATTGATTATAAAGACAGTCAAGATTACATAGAGCAATGCGAAAATGCAATGCTCTCACAGGATATAGAAGAAAAATATATTCAAGCCAAAGCGATGTATCAAAACAAGCGCTATTCAGACGCCTATTATGCCTTTTACGACATCATGGATTATAAGGACAGCAAAGACATCATGACCGCCATTATCGATGAAGTAGAGGCGATGTCGATTGAATACGCTGATAGCGGCAACTACAAAGCCGCTTATGAGCTGCTCAGTGATATGGGATATACCACGAGTGAATACGACGTTAACTACCTGCCGATTTTGAAAGCATATAATTACGCTCAACGCGGAGATTATAAAAATGCCGCAAAATACGGTCTTACCAAAATTGTTCTTCCCGCGGGAATAACCGAGATAGATGATTACATGTTTGAGGGATGTACAGAGGTTTTGGAAATTGTTATGCCCGACACTGTAACAAGTATCGGAGCTTATGCTTTCAGCGGATGCAAAAAGTTAGAGAAATTAGTTTTATCTCCAAACATCGAAAGCATTGGCAGAAGCGCATTTTCAAATTGCGATGCTTTGGATAAATTGATCCTTCCACTATCACTCAAACGTATCGTAACGTATGGATTGAACAGTATTGACGGAGAGATTCATTACGAAGGAACGGTTGCTCAGTGGGCACAGGTGGAAAAAGATTCAGGCGGCGGAACGCTTGGCAAGACTATCCACTGTAGCGACGGAGACGTTCAACCGTAACAAAAATGGGAGGAAAAAAGATGGCAGACATCTATGAGATGGTAGAAATTTACGAAAAGAACTGGCACGAATCGGAGAAAAAGGAAGAGCGAATAAAAGCAAAAATTAGTTCACTGTTAAAGAGACTCAGTGAGTTGAAGAAAAATAAAAAGGAAAAGACCGACGAGTTTGAAAAAAAGCAGTCCGAATTCCGAAATCAAGCAGTGGATCGTCTTGAGGAAAAGATACGCCATGAACGCAAAAACGGAAGCAAGCCCTTGGAAGCCGCGATTGAAGACGATTCCGCCATAAAAGCCGTGCTGGATGAAATGGAGGCGAATCGGAAAGAGTACGAGACGTTTTGTAACAAAATAGATATGGAGATGAAACCGATTGAAGCTCCTTTGGAAAAACTCCATAAAGACGCCTGGGAACAAAGAAAAATCACAGAGGATAGCTTTGAGCAGTATATGGAATATTTAGATAAGGCGTATGGGGACGGTAATTCCTCGAATTCTTATTCCTCTTATTCCTATAGAACACAAGAGTTGTCTTCATCAAATGATGCGGCGGAATATGAAGAGGTCTTGAAACGAGATCGTGAGGCAAGATTTAAGCATGATGAAGAAATGCGAAAACAAGAAGAACGCGCTCGTAAAGAAGAAGCAGAAAGGCGAAGAATAGAGGACGTGCGAGCACAACACGCACAAAGGCGCCGTGATTTGGAAGAAGTATGGGCTCGAAGGAAACAAGAACACGCAGCATTGGATAAATGTAGCCACTGTGTAAACAGTGCAAAATGTTCGATTACAGCAAAATATAATTCCCTAAATTGTGGTGCTTATAGACCAAGATAATCAAACGAACAGGCCCTCCGCAAAATTGCGGAGGGCTTGTTCTCTAAATTTTACCCATTTACATATGGATTCTCTTCGACATATTCGTATTTGAAATGCATTTTCTTGGCGTATTTTATTGCATACGAGCCTTTCGGTGCTTGAATTGTCAGCTTGTTCTTTTTGCCTATTCTATAGAACGACGAGCGCCCGATAGAGGTAACGGTATAAGGAATATATATTTTTTTGAGCGAATCACACAAATAGAATGAATTATCACCAATGCGTGTAACCCCGTCAGGAAGCAACACCGTTGTAAGATTACTGCAATGTGCAAAAGAACCATAGCCTAAGGAACATGTGCCATGTTCAAAACAGACCTTGGTTAATTTCTTACAATCTTTAAACGCATCGGAAGATAAAGAAACACCGGATGGCACATAGAGTTCTTCAATGCGCGAACAACCTTTAAAAGCAAATGGCATTATCTTAACATTTTCAGGAAAAGCAATATTTGTGAGCCCGCTATTCTCAAAAGCGCCGGCACCGATTGCTTTAAGACTGCTTGGAAGATTAACCTGAGAAAGGCTGATACAATCTTCGAATGCACTCGGTTCTATAAATTTCAGATTGTCCGAAAGCACGATCTTTTCAAGGAAAGAACAACCACAAAAAGCGCGAGGATCAATGCAAGTAACGGTATTGGGCATGACAACGCTTTTTATCGATTTGTTTCCCTCAAAGGCACCGGCACTTATGACATTAACCCCATCGGGAATCACGACCTCTTCATCCGTTCCGGTATATTTTCCGGAATATGTAAGTGTGAAAATTTTGAAATCTTTAGACTCAGTCATCGTTTTTACCTTTCTCGTTTGATATAGCTGTTGTAAACGACCGCGATTTCGTCCCTCGTGAATTATACGGAAGGCTTGTTCTTACTAATTTTCGTCCAGAATAGTTTTGAAAAGCATAATTTGATGTTTGTTGAGCAAATATCTAATTTTTGCTTCGACATTTTCTTTGTTGTTTGAAACCTTATTTGCCACATAAAATTCGATTAGTTGTTTTGTGATAACTTCTGTTGAAACCGATGCCCCGCATTCATAAAGAAAGTCGAGCAACTCGTTAAGCCAGCCGTTTTCAATTACCTCACGGCAAATCAGCTTGTCAAATTCTTCTTTTTCGATATAACATCTGTTGTTGTTTAAATAATTTTTAAGCGTCGGTGTCATTTCAATTCTCCTTATTCAGTTTTAATTTCTCTCTATCCGCTTTTGTCATATGCCTTGCGGTCAAAAGTAACTTGTTGCCGTCATTGAGCAGATTGCACTTGAAGCGCACTGCAGGGGATTCTTTTCTTACGTCAATCGAGCCGAAGCACACCTTAATGCCCGCCTCGTCGACAATGCGGTATTCATAAGAAATGATGCCCGATTCCGCCATGAATTTCGCAATCGTATTTGCCGTTTCCTTGGTGCCGTTTTTGTCGATCAGCAGGAGCTGATCACGCCACACGATGGGCTCAACTGCCATAATGCATAGATCCGCTTCGGTAATGATCGCATCGGGATTGACCTCCCATATTGCCGCGAACAATTCGTGCTTAGCTCGCCCATGACCACGATCGTAGTTAAAGCATACGGCATAGTGGCTTTCGTCGAACGCTGCCTTGATCTCTTCGGGGGTATGTACTTCTGACATCTTTTCTCTGTAAACGAGAAGTGGGGGTTTTGGGGCTTCCATATTGGTGTCTCCTTAACGCATGTGATCCCAAATAAGAACATCAAGAAAACGCTCGGTAAGCTGAGGATATTTCGGCTTCAGCTCCAACACGGTTTCTTCAATAATCTTTTTGATTTCGGGGTGGTCTTTGGTCGACATGGTCAAATGAGGAAATACTTTTTTCATAAAATTAACCATGTGTCTATCAGGCTTTACTTCGTTTGCATCGCCCGCAAGCATGTAAAGGTATTTGAGCATAATTCCGCTGCCTTGCCCTCTTACTTTAAGAATATCAGCATCAAGCATAGGCTTATTTGCATACTTATTAAAATCCTCCAAAGTATTGATGTTATGCTTTTTGAACACCTCTGCAACGCGATAGCACGCTTCCGCCTTCAAAATGCCGTTAACGGAAGATGTTCTTTGCCTGTTATTGAAGCCAATTACAGCTGCGTCTTCGAATGAAGCAAAAGCGTTCATGTCTCTGATAAAATCATTGATCGTGTATTCGTTTACAATAGGAAGTGTTCTCGAAATATTGAGATTAAAATACTCAATAAATGTTTTTTCGGCTTTTTCAACTGACTGATATTTAACGCCAATCGAAAATACAGCATCAATAATACATACAGGTAAGGACTTATAGAAAGTTTCATTGGGATCGGTGAGCTTTTGTACCATAAGCTTGTCATGAAGATTGAGTTCGGTTTCGCAATAGGCAATGAACGTAGAAATGATGGGTGTAGGCATGGTGTGTATCCTCCATAATTGTTTTTTACAATAACAGTATAACATAGACATAGTGCGAAAAAACGCACATGGCCATTAAAAAATCAGTTCGCAGCTCTAATGTTTTGGTTCACTCACAGCAAATCTTTCATTCTTCTTGCAAGGTACAGCGGCATATTGGTGATATAGCCGTCCTTGCGGTAGCCGCGTTTTGAGAAGCGGACTGCGTGCTTTGGGAGGTGCTCGTTTACGTATTTCTTAAATGTCGGTGCGGATTTGTCCTCGCCGCCCTTGGCTTCCACGGGAATAACCTCAGTGCCGTTCTGCAGGACGAAATCGATCTCTCCGCTCCTGTCCGAATAATAGTGAGGATCCACGTCGAACTGACCAATCAGCTGCTGAAGAACGTAATTTTCGGTCAAAGGCCCCTTAAATTGATAGTCAGTCTTTAAGAGGATTGCGCTGTTATCAATGCCAGCCATATACTTCAGAAGTCCCGTATCAAACACGAAAAGCTTGAACTGATCCATCTTACAAAAAGCGGACAGCGGATGCTCCAATTTAGAAAGATTGTATACGCGGTTCAGCATCCCTGCAGAGACGAGCCATTCGATAGCTTCCTCAAAGTCTCTCGCTCTGCCGCCTTCCCTTACTGCGCCGTACATAAACTTTTCGTTAGGCTTTGCAAGCTGAGTTACGATACTGCGGAAAACCTGCAAAATTCTTCCGCTGTTCACTTTTCCGTTATGCTTGGAAAAGTCGTTTTCGTAGATCTGAACAAGCTCCTTCTGGATCTGCGTGATTCTTGCCGGATCCTTATGCTTCACCCAGGACGCAACGCATTCGGGCATTCCGCCGATGATCAGATAGTTATTATACGCTTCCATCAGGCGATTGTGGAAGATTTCTTCGATTACTTGTTCTTTGGTGATGCTTTGATAGTAGGCATACAGCGACTCATCGGTAGCATCCAAAAATTCATCGAAGGTCAGCGGATGGATATCCAACAGATTGACCATCCCCACGGGATAGGATTTCGGCTGAGCAAGGAGCGTTCCGAGCAGACTGCCTGCAGCAATCACGTGGTATTCGTTTGCCTTTTCCCTAAAATATTTCAGGGCGTTGAGCGCAGACGGGCACTCTTGTATCTCATCAAATATAACAAGCGTAGTACCGGGAAGTATTTTTTCTCCCGCAACCAAGGAAAGCAGCTCTATGATCCTCTTGGGATTCTTATTCGTTTCAAAGATAGACTGTAGCTCGTCTTCCTCGTCAAAGTTGAAATATACGTAATTTTCGTAATAACTTCTGCCGAATTCCTTCATAAGCCAAGTCTTACCGACCTGACGGGCACCCTTTAGCACCATCGGCTTGCGCTCTTCGTCGTTTTTCCATTTAAGCAGTACTTCTATCGCGTTTCGCTTCATACTAATCACCTCACAAATATGTGTACGGATATATTATATCACACTTTTTCAAGTTTTACAACAGGTATTTTGCACATTTTTTCAAGTTTGCACATTTTTGCAAATTAAAAATCGACTTAATAACACATTTTTACACACAAACGCAGAGGTGCACAAAAACAACCCTCTTGGATGGCAATAACGCTGTCCAAGAGGGCTCATTATTAAATTGTCAGCTCCGCTATGTAACGAACGGTGGTTTTATGACCGTCTACGATACGGTTCGTTCTCTCGAAAGAGACCTGTTTCATAGTTCGTATGGTAGGGATGTTCTTAACCATCTGTCCACCGATGGAACCTGCCTGACGGCTGGTGAGGTCGCCGTTGTAACCCTGCTTGAGGTTTACACCAACTTCTCCTGCTGCTTCCATCTTAAACTTGTTAAGACCTTCCTTTGCCTCAGGAATGAGGTTCTTGTTGCTTCCTGCCATTTTACAAATCTCCTTGCTCAGAACGCATCAAGCGTTCTTTGATTTTTTACTCGAGCGGGTTTGCTTTCCGCTCTGGTATTATTATGAGCGAGGCGATTTGTTTTATGTATGGAAAATTATGAGAATTTTAGTTGAATTTATCTTCTTGGATCCGAAGCAACGGTGGCATTTGAGTTATAATATTTAAGTGCCGCAAGCGCCTGAGAGGTCATTTCAAAAAAGACCGCTTTCTTTTTACCGTACGCGTCGGTATGGCAGGCAAAATAAATATCGTCCGCTTTTTTTGAGGAGATCGCATACGCCGCTTCGGCGTCTTTAATAAAGTCATTGACTTGTGATACATAGGCGTCCTTATACGGAGCAATAAGCGAGATTTCGCGTATTTTTTCTTCAAAAAGGACACGCTCGTATCTGTCGCCATACACCGCCTTCACACAAAAAACGGCTTGATCTACCGTATATTTATAATCTATCGAAACTCTCCACCAGGTCAGATAGACGATCAGCATAACGAACACGGGAAGAACAACGAGAAACCAAAGAAAGATCTTAACTGCCGAGCAAAAAATGATATATGCAAGCGTTGCAACGATATAAAAAAATATCATAAGCACGCGGCTCAGCGCATAGCTTCCCTCTATCTTTTTTCTTACCGAATATTCGGCGTAATTCTTTCGTCCGAACTGCTCGTCAGCTCTCGCCACGATCCGAGGCAGTGCCGCCTGTCCTCTTTTCGGACGCGGTGCCTTATATATTTTTGTAAGCTTCGTTTTCATATTTTCCTCCGCATGCGGCTTTAAGATATTATACCATATATTTATCCCTTTTACAAGTAAATTATTTTTTCTTTCTATTGACTTTTTAAAGAATAAGTGATAGACTCTAAAATAGTAAAAGAAAGCTGGTGGTTAAAATTCCAAACACAGTAAGTATTGAAAGTAAAAAGCGTGGAAGGCTTATAGATCCGCTAAACGGAAACCTGTTCAAAACTATTCTCGCATTTGCGATTCCGGTTATGCTCACAGGTCTTTTGCAGCTCGCCTTCAACGCCGCCGATATGATAATCGTCGGACGTTTTGTCGGAAGCGCCGCAGTCGGACAGGTCGGTGCAACCGGAGCGCTTATCAACCTTCTGGTCAACCTTTTCATCGGTTTTTCGGTCGGCGTAAGCGTCGGTGTATCGAAGGAATACGGCGCAAAAAACAGTGAAAAAATATCAAAATACATACATACGTCGATTGCAGTAGCCATAGTTGCCGGAATTTTATGCTTCATCGTCGGACTCAGCTTATCAAGACAACTTCTCGTACTAATGGGAACTCCCGAGAGTCACCTTGACGGCTCGACGCTTTATATGAGCATATATTTTATCGCGATGCCGGCAACTATAATCTACAACTTCGGCTCTGCCGCACTTCGCGCGCTCGGAGATTCCAAAACTCCCCTTCTGATACTGTCAAGTGCCGGTGTCATAAACGTCATTTTCAATTTTATCTTCGTTTGCTTTTTTAATATGTCTGTTGACGGTGTTGCGACGGCGACGGTAATATCTCAGTATATCGCCATGGTATGGATACTCATTCATCTGTCGAGATCTGAAGGTCCGCAAAGGCTTTGTCTCAGAAAAATAAGATTTGACTCAGAATGCACCAAATCAATAATCGCAGTCGGACTCCCTGCCGGTATTTCGGGAACTCTTTTCTCTCTATCGAATGTCGTTGCACAGTCATCTATAAACATTTTCGGCGGAACGGTCATTAACGGAAACGCCGCAGCGAGCAACATAGAGGGATTTATATACACAACGTCGAACGCCTTCCATCAGGCGGCAATAACCTTTATAGGACAAAACAGAGGCGCAGGAAAATACGATCGCATACTGAAAGCTCTCGGCGTTTGTCTTGTTTACTCGCTTGGCTTTGAGATCGTTTTAGGTCTTATTACATATATATTCAAAGAGCAGCTTCTCGGTATATATATAAAGGACTCGCAAGCATCTATCATGCTCGGAGCTATGCGTATGACAATACTCAGCCTTTCTCATTTCCTTTGCGGAACGATGGACGTTATAAACGGATCTCTCAGAGGTCTTGGTGTTTCTTTGTCACCTACGCTCATATCTCTCACGACCGTCTGCGGATTCCGAATTCTTTGGCTTTCAACTGTATTCGACAGGTACAGAACGATACCTATGATATACATAATGTACCCCGTTTCCTGGGCTCTTTCGGTCGTGGCTCTCGCATCTCTGTTCTTTGCCATATACTCATCTCAGCTTAAAAAGCATAAAGCAAGGCTTGCCGAAGCGAGCACCTTATCTGAAAAATCACTCCAAGAAATCACAAGTGAAGGGCGGTAGATCTCTTGAAAATATATAATTCCGCCGAGCAGCTTATCGGAAGGACTCCCCTTCTCCGACTGAACGGCATTGAAAAAAAATACTCGCTCAAAGCGAAAATAATTGCAAAGCTTGAATATCTTAATCCTGCGGGAAGCGCAAAGGACAGAGTCGCCAGAGCTATGCTCGACGATGCCGAGGCGCGCGGTCTTATTTCACAAGGCGCGGTAATAATCGAGCCGACCTCGGGAAACACCGGAATCGGTCTTGCCTCGGTCGGAGCATCTCGCGGATACCGCACGGTTATAGTTATGCCCGACTCTATGTCCGAGGAGCGCAGAGCGATAATCAAGGCTTACGGCGCAGAGCTCGTCCTTACCGATGCTTCTCTCGGAATGAAGGGCTCGATAGCAAAAGCCGAGGAGCTTGCAAAGGAAATACCGAACAGCTTTATCCCGAGTCAGTTTGACAATCCTGCAAATGCCAAGGCTCACGAGGAAACGACAGGACCCGAAATATGGGAGGATACTGACGGCGAAATTGACCTTTTCGTAGCAGGCGTCGGAACGGGCGGAACGATCACGGGAGTCGGAAGATATTTAAAATCTAAAAATGAAAAAATCCGCGTAGTTGCGGTAGAACCGAGCGCTTCTCCGCTTCTTTCGGGCGGCGTTGCCGGTGCTCACGCTATACAGGGAATCGGAGCAAATTTTGTTCCAAGCGTGCTTGACCGCGGCATCTACGACGAGGTCGTGACGGTATCGGACGCCGATGCGCTCGTGCTCGGACGCGAGGTCGGAAGATGCGAAGGAATTCTCGTAGGAATTTCCTCGGGAGCGGCACTTTCGGCGGCAATAGAGCTTGCAAAGCGTCCTGAAAACGAAGGTAAAACCATCGTCGTTCTTCTGCCTGACACAGGCGACAGATACCTTTCGAGCGAAATGTTTAAATAAACACAAAAACTCTGCTTCACGGCAGAGTTTTTCTGTTCTTTGAATTTTGTTTTATATCACTGTACTTTTTACGCGTTGCCTCTCCGCCGCGCATATGACGCTCGCTTTTATTGACGTCAAGTAGCTCCTTAACCTTTAAATAAAGGCGGTAATTATATTTTTTGAGCACTCCCGTAACGTCCTTATGTACCGTCGATTTACTTATACCGAACTGCGCGGCAGCCTTTCTCACGGTGGCGTTATTTTCAAGCATATAAAGCGCGATCTGCTCGCATCTTTCTTCCGATCTATCCGAATAAACCCTTCGCATTGTCTTCCCTCCGATATTTTTCGGCTCCGCTTACCTGACCTTTCGGAATTCCGATGTTACAGTATATGAGGGACATTACGGCTCAATTACTCCTTTATCTTGTTTTTTCAAACAAAAAACGCAGACCTTCAAGATCTGCGTTTCTCTCTTATTCTACGTATGCTTTTTCGATAACCACGTCGTAAAGCGGCTTATCTCTGAGGTCTGTCTTGACCGATGCGATCTGATCGACCACCTCGATACCCTCAACTACCTGTCCGAAAGCGGCGTACTGTCCGTCAAGGAAGGGACAGTCAACGTGACAGATAAAGAACTGCGAGGACGCGCTGTTGAAGTTCTGCGAACGCGCCATCGAGATCGTTCCTCTCTTATGCTTTATGGGGTTATTTACTCCGTTTGCGGCAAATTCACCCTTAATATTCTTTCCGCTTCCGCCGATACCGATACCCTGCGGATCTCCGCCCTGAATCATAAAATTAGCTATGACTCTGTGGAAAATGATTCCGTCGTAAAATCCCTCACGAGCGAGATTTTCGAAATTTGCTGAGCTTATCGGCGCGTTTTCGGCATCAAGCTCGATCTTGATCTTTCCAAGATCCTTTATTTCAAGAACTACCATAATTTTCTCCTTATCCTGCGATTTTTATTTTAGTGCGAGCACACGGTAGTTATTATACACCACCAAAAGCAAAATGTCAATGCTTTAAGGCAAATGAAAAACGGTCCTTTGAAAGGACCGTTTATTATCAGACAAGAATATCGGGATCTGCCGCGTTGTTTTGGAGCATAATATTGAGATTTCCGTTTATGCAACGGAGCTCGTCAATGAACTCCTTTTCGTTTATGCCGCTTTTAAGGCGCACGTCATACGAAAGATCGAACATCGTTCCGAAATTATTGCTCTTGACTCTTACGAGCTTCCAGCTCTTTGTGTATTTTCCAAGGCACTCGTCAAAAATGCCAACGTAGTTAAGGCTTTCGGGAACGGTTATTTTGAGAAGCATCGGGGGAGTCTTAGGCGTTCCGTATCCGATAAAGCTGAGCACGATAAGTATTATGCAGATAAATGCGGTAATTATCGCGCCTGCAAGGATATATCCCATTCCGCAGGCAAGACCGACTGCAAGACCTGCGAAGATATACGCGAGATCCTTGGGGTTGCCCTGTGTGCTTCTGAAACGGATTATCGAGAATGCACCCGCAAGTCCGAACGCTCTTGCAAAGCTATCGGAAACGAGCATAATTACCGTTCCTATAATAACCGGAAGGAGCACGAGAGTTATCGAAAGTCCTCTCGAATAACGGTCCTTTCCCGAAGAGAATATGTAAACAAGCGACAGTATCACTCCGAAAACGAGTGCTGAGCCGAGCACGGAAAGTATTGCTCTTACGGTAAACTGATTTCCGAGAATACTCGGTATCACGAAATTAAGTATTTTATCCATTTATTTTTTCCTTTCTCAAAGAGATCAAAGATCATCAGAAGCAAGAAGGACCTCTGCCGGATCTATTCCGGTGATCATTTTTTCGTATTCTTTCCCGTATTTTGAAAATCCTGTCATATAAAGACCTTTTTCCGAAAGATAGGACGTGAGCCAGAGCGGAACGGCGTCCGAGATCTTTATTTCCATAAGATTATAGCCATCGGGAAGGAGCTGAGTTCCGTAGTCGCCGTAGTCGAAGCTGACGTTTTCCCTTCTCGTGCGGATATTTCTGTCAAAGGTGAGTCTGAACTCCGGATTATCCTTTGCAAACATCGCAACTCTGTCGTAGGCGATATATACCGCAGGAGCGAGTCCGGGGTATCTTTTGAACATATATTCTATCTCTTTTGCTACCTGAGTATCTATGTAGCTCTCTTTTTTAAGCTTCGGAGCTTTTCCGGTGTCAATAAGTTCAAGCGCCTCGCCGTATCTCATTACCGCGCGTCTTTTCGTAACTATTCCTTTATATTTCTTTTTTATCTCGAAAAAGACCTTATCGTCATGTGTTTGTGGTGGGAAATAAGCTCTCAGACGAAGCTTTTCCTTATACGTAGGCTTACTTGTTGAGCGGGTGATAAGAAGATTATCGGGAGTATCGAAATAGAGATTAAGCAGAGAATAATCCTTTTCGCCAACACAGTATTTATCGAAGTTCATATACTGTTGAACGAACGCCACGGTTTCTCTGTACTGCTCGGCGTTTAGTATAAACTTTTTCTCATATCTTTTAAATACCGATATAGCCATATTCTACTCCGCTCTCGTATTTAGCATATATTTAGTGTACTTTACCTATGTGAACTTACAGTTAACACATAATGAATTTTCTTACAAACAACGCGTTTCGGATCGAAAATTTACACAAAACGACCGTGCGGCAAGCGTTTTACCTTCCGCACGGCGATATTTTATGGCTTCAAATGTATCGAAACGATGATTATTACAGAGGAGAGCACGAGTGCCGACACGAGGAAAAGAAGATCCCACAAAAACAGCTCTGCACTTGCAGTTGCAAAAACTCTTATTCCGAAAAGGCTCATTACGAACACCGCTACCGCGGCAACGGCAAATACGCTTCCGAACACGAGCAGCGACACCCAAAGCTTTTTACTCTTAATGATCTTCAAATCCGGCTTCCCTCCTGACGTTTTATTCTACGTTTAAATTATAACAAAAAGTGAACAAAATGTCAATAGATTTTTGCCAAATTATTTATTTTTATTCAATTTTCCTTGTCTTCGGTCGAATATCCGTCAAGTCCCGCCTTTTTTATAGCCCCGAATATGCGGTGGCGCAGTCCGTCGTTTGTCTTTTCCATCTCGGCGAGCATGATTTTATACTTTTCCCTATCGGTATGCTTATCCTCAGGACAAAGACTTTCGCTCACGGGCAGTTCGTTTTTTCTCGCAAAATATTTTATATCCTTTTCCGGAGCGAGCACCAGCGGTCTTATCATGGTTATTTGTTTTCTGTCAAGAAAAGTGACCGGAGAAAAGGTGCCGAGTCTGCCCTCGTTGAAAAGATTCATAATAAAAGTATCGACCACATCGTCAAAATGATGACCGAGCGCAATCTTATTACAACCCATCTCCTTGGCAGTATCGTGAAGGATACCGCGACGCATACGGGCGCATAGCGAGCAGGGATTTGATTCCTTACGGACGTCGAAAATAATCTCTGCAAGCTGAGTTTTTACTATTTTGTATTCTACTCCGAGCTCTTTGTAAAACTCTTCGAGCGCGTCAAAATTTCCGCCCGTAAATCCCATATCGAGCGTTATAGCGCAGACCTCAAATTTCTTCGGATAAAAGATCGAAAGATCGCGCATAACGGCGAGCAGTGCGAGCGAATCCTTTCCGCCCGAAACACCGACGGCGATCCTGTCGCCCTCTTCTATCATATTGTAATCATCGACCGCCCTGCGCGCAAAGCTGAGCAGTCGGCGGATATTTTCAAATTTCATTTGATAAGGTCCTTCGTTTTTGAAATTTAACTAAATCAGTTGCCTTGCATATTATATACAAGACAAATACATCAAAAAGGAGAAAATATTATGGCAATAAAGATCTTCATAGACCAGGGGCACAACCCCAGAAATCCGAATGCGGGCGCAGAGGGAAACGGACTTTACGAGCAGAACATCACCTACGAGGTAGGAATTCTGCTTGCCGAGCTTTTAAATGCAAATCAGAATTTTGACGTGAAGCTCTCGCGTCCGACACCCGAAACGAGCCTTGGAAATTCGAACTCGGAAAGCCTTGCCATACGCGCCTCCGAAGCGAACAACTGGGGCGCAGACTATTTTATAAGTATCCATGCCAACGCGTCCACGATAAGCGCCGCAACCGGCACCGAAGCCTTCGTTTACAGTACGACGACTCCTGCATACGCGCTTGCAGAGCGGATAGTCGAAAACATATCCGAGCAAACCGGAATACCCAACCGCGGAGTTTTCGTTCGCCCTTCCCTTTACGTTCTGAGAAAAACGACTATGCCCGCAACTCTCGTCGAGCTTGGATTTATCACAAATCCGAGCGATGCAGAGCTTATGGATAAACACCCCAACTTATTTGCAGAGGGAATTTATACCGCAGTTCTCGAATATTTCGGTCTTGCTTAATTATTTTTAAGTCTTAAAATCTCGCTCGCCGCCGACATTACTCCGATCTTGCCCGACTCATAGGTCAGACCGCCTTGCAGATACGCGGTAAAGGGCTCTCTCATAGGACCGTCTGCCGAGAGCTCGATCGAAGATCCCTGCACGAAAGCACCTGCCGCCATTATGACAGGATCGGTATATCCGGGCATATCCCAAGGCTCGGGAGCGGCAAAGGAATCTACCGGAGATGCGAACTGGATACCGCGGCAAAATGCGCAGAGAGCCTCAGGGCTCGCGCACTGTATTCTCTGAATTATATCGTATCTGTTATCATTCCAGGAGGGCTCGGTTACAAAGCCGAGTCTGTCGAACACATACGCCGCAAGAGATGCCGTTTTGAGTGCCTGTGCAACGGTATGCGGAGCGAGGAAAAATCCTCTGAACATATCTCTGTTCTGTCCCAGAGATGCTCCGACCTCACTTCCCGTACCGACGGTTGTCTGTCTGTACGAGGCAAGCTCAACCGCTCTTTTCGTGCCTGCAATATATCCACCCGAGAGTGCGGTTCCGCCGCCTGCGTTCTTTATAAGCGAGCCGAGGATCATATCGGCGCCGACCGCGGTGGGCTCGATATTCTCGCAGAACTCTCCGTAGCAGTTATCAACGACCACGTAAGCGTCCGAAATAGCCTTTGTAAATTTCACGATTTCTCCGATAGTTAAGACCGAAAGTGTAGGTCTTGTCATATATCCCTTCGAGCGCTGTATAAAAACGACCTTCACTCTCTTTCCGTACTTTTCGAGCTTTTCCTTTATACCGTCAAAATCTATCGATCCGTCGTCAAGGAGCTCTACCTGATCGTACTCTACTCCGAAATCGGCGAGCGAACCGTCACCCGTTTTATTCATACTTCCGTCGGGATTTATTCCGATGACCTTTTCGAGCGTATCGTACGGCTTGCCCGTGACAGAAAGCATAACGTCACCCGGACGGAGAAGTCCGTAAAGACCGATAGCGATAGTCTGCGTTCCGTTGACTATATTATGACGAACGAGTGCCGCCTCGGCGCCGAAAACGTCGGCATATATAAGATCGAGGGTATCTCTTCCCTTATCGTCATAGCCGTATCCCGTTGTACCTGCAAACATGGCGTCACTTACTCTGTGACGGCGGAAAGCATCGAGCACGCGCGAGGTGTTCTCAAAGGAAATTCTATCAAACTCGGCGAATTTTTCGGCGAGCTTTTCCTCTGCCTCGGCGACTATATCTCTTATAATACTGTTAAATTCCATTTTTACGTTTCCTTTTGTTTTTATTACGATATAGAGTTTACCATAAAGGAAGGTTTATGTCAAGAAAAAAAGCATCCGAAATCAAATTTTCGGGTGCTTTTGAATCATCACTTATAATATTCACTGAACTTGATCGTAAAAATCAAATTGTTTGAAATCTTTAAGTAAAATATAAACAGATGTATGACAATCGTAATATTCCATTATATCCACCAAGTCAGTTGGTGTAACGAGAATAAGGTATGAATCTTTGGTTTTCCAACAACAATAAGTAAAATTGCCAGAATCAGAAATACACGTTTTGGGCTCTATATCATAACACAAATCGCTTGGAAAATAGTTTTTCATTGTATTTGAATTCGAAATCGTATATAAATATCCTGCGACCTTACCATCGTCTACTATGTAATATTCCGTACGTGAGGAATATCTCGAACTCGAAAGATATATTTGTTGCGTAGTTTTAACGTTCACGGGAGCCAAGTCGCCCTGAATCGGCAAAGAGTCCATCTCTATAAAATAATCATCTGATTTTTTACAAAGAAGGTCGAAATCGTAATCGATCATATACATATCTATCGGCAAGGTTTCAAATTTACTTGTGGCGTTCATATTTCCAAAGACATCTCCGAAATCAATGTCAGAAGATCCGCTATCACCCCCTGATCTATCATCGTATTCACTATCACATGCAACCGAAATAACAATCATAAATAAAACAAGTATAAATAATAAAATTTTCTTCATAACCACACCCAACAAAACATAATTTCAAGCAAAAAATATTATATAAAATATTATATTATGAGAGAATTATATCACACGATAATATATTTGTCAATGTAAACAACAAAACTCCCGTTTTCGGGAGTTTTATTTATTGTTTTGCAAATTACTTTACTATCAGACTCAGGATTCCTTTTTATAGTTAAGCATAATAATTCCGCCGCAAATAAGCAGAAGCGTTACAACGAGATTTATAGGATCTACGTTACTCTGCTCACTGAGAAGCGCCTTCGAGAGCAGAACTCCGAAAACGGGAGTCATAAAGTTATATATAGTAACCTTGGATACCGAATTATATTTGAGAAGTATGCCCCAGAGCGAATATGCAAGTGCAGAAAGAAGCGCGAGATAGAGGAGCACTAAAAGCGCGTCAGTTCCGCCAAGCGTAACCCTTCCGCCAAAGGCAAGACCGATTATTATCATAACGATTCCGCCGACAATGAACTGGTAACCGCTTATGGTAACGGGATCCTCGCTTTTTGAAAAGCGCTTAATAAGTACGGAAGAAAATGCCGCGCTCATCGCGGAAAAGAGCACGAAGCAGTCGCCCGTGAAATTCATCGTAAGATCGAGTCCGCTTATATTTACCACAACTATTCCCGCGAATCCGAGAATGCAGGCAATTATCTTTTTAACGCTAAGCTTTTCCTGTCTGAAGATGAGAGCAGCGATCAAAAGTGCGAAAAACGCGCTCGATCCGCTTGCTATCGTTCCCTTTACACCCGAGGTGTTTGAGAGTCCCACGTAAAAGAAAACATACTGAATTACGGTCTGAAAAAGGCTTACTGTCGCAACCTTGCCGAAATTTTCTTTTTTAGGGAAAAGAAATTTTCTTCTCGCGATACTGAATATTATAACGGTTATAATACCCGCAAGGGTAAATCTTATACCCGCAAAAAGCATCGTAGAGGGTACGCCGCCGTGAGGGAGCATAAGCGAATATCCTATCTTTATAAATGGCGTTGCACTTCCCCAGAGCGCGCAACAGAATATAGCTATTATCGCTACGATGATTGGATTTGTAAATATTCCTGTCTTATTTTTTTCCATGATAAGTCATTCCTTTCAAGCTATTTTGGCACACTTCGACAAGTATAACACAAAATAAATGAAAAGTCAAATGAAACATAGAATTTTACAAAAAAAGCTTCTCGCCGCGCGAGAAGCTTTTTCTTTTATTTTACTTTAAGCCCTTTTCTTACCGCCAAGCTTTATCATTGCAACGAATGTAGCAAAGAGCGCGAGTGCTACTGCCCACATAGCAAGACCTGCAACGACCGATCCTGTGGGTGCAAGGAAGCCTGCTACTACGTAAGAAATTATCGATATGACCGCCATAGACAGTGCATACGGAAGCTGAGTCTTTACGTGGTCAACGTGGTTACAGTTACCGCCCGTCGAAGCAAGGATAGTGGTATCCGAGATAGGCGAAACGTGGTCGCCGAATACAGCACCGCCAAGAGTTGCCGAAACGGTGAGGAATACGAGAGTTCCGCTTCCGCCAAGCAGAGTGACTGCTATCGGAACGAGAACGCCGAAGGTTCCCCAAGAGGTACCGGTTGCAAATGCGATCGCACACGCGAGGACGAAGAAGATCGCCGGGAAGAGCGATTCGAGTGCCTGAGGAATATTTGCCATATTCGCCTCAACGAACGCCTGAGCGTCAAGATAACCGCCCTTAGCACCCATAATACCCGAGATCGACCATGCGAAGGTAAGAATGAGTATTGCCGGAACCATCGCCTTAAAGCCCTGTGTGAAGCTTTCGGTTATTTCCTTGAAGGAAACGACCTTCTCTATCGAATAGTAAATAGAAACAAGAAGGAGAGCGATCGTCGATCCGATTGCAAGAGAAGATCCTGCATCACAGTTCGAGAAGGCTTCGATTACATTTGCCGACTGAACGGCTGTGCCGTAAACACCTGCATCCCAATCGTAGAAGAATCCCGAGTAGATCATTCCGCCGATACAGCAAGCGATAAGAATTATTACCGGAACGATGAGGTGGCGAACCTTACCGCGAGGATTGGAAACGATAGACGCGTCCTCGTCGGTGGGAAGATCGGTTTCACCTGCATTGAGGTCGCCCGTTTCCTCTGCTATAATCTCGTTTCTCTTCATCTTGCCGAAATCGAGCTTGAAATAGCAGAAGGTGAATACCATAATTATAGTAAGTATCGCATAAACGTTGAAGGGTATGGTCTTGATGAATACCATAAGTCCGTCGCCTTCAAGCTGTCCCGAAACTGCCGCCGCCCACGAAGAAATGGGAGCGATAATACAAACGGGAGCCGCCGTAGAGTCGATTATCCACGCGAGCTTTGCATGAGAAACTCTGAACTTATCGGTAACGGGGCGCATAACCGAGCCGACTGTAAGACAGTTGAAATAGTCGTCAACGAAGATGAGGCAGCCGAGCCCTGCGCTTGCCGCAAGTGCACCGCTCTTCGACTTTATCTTATTTCCTGCCCAGTCGCCGTAAGCTCTCGATCCGCCGGACTTCTGCATAAGAATAACGAAAATTCCGAGGACTACGAGGAAAACGATAATCGAAACATTTGATCCGACCTTTTCGCTCATAACCG
The DNA here is from genome assembly GCA_045657105.1 of Eubacteriales bacterium. Classification (GTDB taxonomy): domain Bacteria; phylum Bacillota; class Clostridia; order Oscillospirales; family CAG-272; genus SIG672. Next base: position 18,069 of record JAZOSN010000032.1, on the reverse strand, counting down.
TATAGAGTGTGCCGAGCGCGCGCAGAGGATTTCCTCCGACGTACATAAGCGCTCCTGTGAATATTCCGAGGAAAAGCGAAATATACACCTGCTTTGTAAGTAGGGCGAGCACGATCGCAACGATCGCAGGCATAAACGCCCAAAACGTACCTGCCATAGTAAAAAATCTCCTTTTACTGTAATTTTGAGTAATTATACCACATATATCGACACTTGTCAACACAAAATTCACACGTTATCCATGTTTAAACAAAAAGAAGCTTTTTCAAAGAAAAGCCTCTTTATAATTTATTTAGTTCCGAAAAGTCTATCGCCTGCATCTCCAAGACCGGGGAGAATATATCCGTGCTCGTTCAGGCATCTGTCGAGAGTGGAAACGTATATCTTAACGTCCGGGTGAGCCTTCGCAACTCTCGAAACACCTTCGGGCGCGCCAATTATCGACATAAATTTGATATGCTTACAGCCGCGCTTTTTGAGAAGATCGATAGCGTCGCAGGCGCTTCCGCCGGTTGCAAGCATAGGATCGACAACGACGACGAGCTTTTCCTCGATGCCGTCGGGAAGCTTGCAGTAATAGGTTTCGGGTTCAAGGGTTTCCTCGTTACGGCACATACCGATATGCCCTACTCTTGCCGACGGGAAAAGAACGTGGACTCCGTTGACCATACCGAGTCCTGCGCGAAGGATCGGTACTATAACGATGGCGTTATCCTTTACCATACGCTGAGTGCAAATATCGAGCGGGGTTTTGACCTCGACCTCCACGGTCGGAACGTCGTCTTTAAGACTTTCGTAGGTCATAAGGGTAGTTATCTCCTCAACGAGCTCACGAAATTCCTTCATACTCGTTTTTTCGTCGCGAAGAATTGCGATCTTGTGTCTGATAAGCGGATGGTCGAAAATGACCACGTTTTCGTAGTTTTTCATTGTACTTCCCTCTTTTTGTGCTTTTGTTTGATTTTAGCATAGATAATTCGGATTGTCAAGTGTAAGAGAAAAACACGCCCGAAGGCGTGTTTTTGTTTTGATGTAATCACAGACCTAAAATCTGTTTTCTTTTCGTGTCAAACTCCTCCTGAGTTATAACTCCTGCGTCAAGAAGCTCCTTGAATTTCTTTATACTTTCCGCTGCATCTTCGGGACTTTCCGCCGCACCCGATCTATCACCGGTTTGAGGAACGTCCTGAAAATTACCGACAAGCTCGGAAATAGCGGCAAAAATTTCTTCTTTGTTTTCCAGAAGCCAAAAGCTTATATGTCCGGACGAGGTCGAAACACTGACACGTCCAAAAATTCCCATTCCGAGCGAAGAAATCTGTTTTAACGGAAGATCAACTCTTTTTCCGAAAGCCGCCTTGCCGTAAACTCTTTTATTGGTAACCGTAAGCTCGCAACGCCAGAAAAGCCAAAGAAAAATGCTGATCAATACACAAACAGCTGCCATCATCAACATACAAAATGACATTGTAGCCCATTCCGAATAAAAATCGAAGCCGTTATAAATATAAAATTCAAAAACATTATCATATTGTTCCGTATACGGAGTAAACTTATCCATATATCCACCATAATAGTGTTGTGTTCCATAATTATTATACCAATAAAGAATCATCGCGAATGCCGTGATAATGAATATAACTGCTCCGATAAGTAACCCTTTGGAAGTTTTATTCTCTCCCATATTTCCTTCGCAAATAATTTTTTCTTCTTTCATCTTGTTTCTCCTTCAAAGTTATTATTCCGTTTTGGAATTTATTTTATTATAATTCTTTTTTGGAATTTTGTCAATACTTTTCGGAGATATAATTCTAAAAAAGAACTAAGAAGGATAAAATTCATGAAAACTCGCAAGCAAGAATACGGAAACGCCAACATAGTTGGCAGAAATATAGAAAAGCTTCGCAAGGAACAAGGAATCAAGCAAAAGGATTTCATTGCAAAAATACAGACCATGGGTTATGATATGAATCCAACAAGTTATTCAAAGCTCGAAGGTCAGCTTCGCAGTGCTACCGATAAAGAAATTTTTGTAATTGCTAAAATTCTCGGTGTTAGTATGGAGAAGTTATTTGAGAACTAACTTTTCGGAATCACTCCGCTTTCGCTTCGTGATTCACACGCCCTGCGCCTTGCCAAACGGGCTGTCGTGGGCGCCAGCCCCTACCGCCGCGTTTAAGATGCGCTTTCAACATAAATCGTAATAGGGATTTTTCCGGCGCGCCGCGCGCCTATCGCCTCGCTCCGCTCGTTGCCCACGTCGGCGAAAACTCTCCCCCGGAGAGTTTTCTTCCGCTTCGCTCCCTCCTTGTTCGAATCCCTATTCCCTTTTTCAGTAACGCAAAAAGGACGCCATAAGGCGTCCTTTGCATTACTGGGGAATAGGGATTCGAACCCCAACATACAGAGTCAGAGTCTGCTGTGCTACCGTTACACAATTCCCCAACGTTTTATGTTTGGTATCGCACTTTCGGCGACGTTTTGTATTATAGCAGAACAAATTCGATTTGTCAACATCTTTCGGCAAGTTTTTTTAACTTTTTTTCAAAAATTTTCAGTCTTTTTCGCCGTCACTTTAAAGCGCGAAATCAATTTTGTCAAAAAAATCAAAAAATATTCAAAAATCTGTTGATATCTTCCATTCCTCAATGTATAATGATAATATATGATAGTCAATAAAAGTCCAAAATATTCTTCCGAAAGGAATTTTAAACTGTGAACATGACCGAGAGAGAAATCTATCTTAAAAATATGCTTAACGGAAAAAGCGCGGCGGTGCTCGGCATCGGCGTTTCCAATCTTCCGCTTATTGATTTTTTGCTAAAATACGGCGCAAGAGTCGTGGCGCGCGATATGAAGGACCGCGAAAAGCTGGGAAGTGAGCTTTCCGCTTCGCTTGAAGCCAAGGGAGTCACGCTTATCTGCGGAGAAAACTATCTTGAAAACATCACCGAGGACATAGTTTTCCGCTCGCCGGGTATCCGTTTCGATAAGCCCTCGCTTATAGAGGCGGCGAAAAGAGGCGCCGAGATCACATCTGAGATGCAGCTCTATTTCGACATCACCCCCGCTCGCACGATAGGCATCACCGGAAGCGACGGAAAATCGACGACTACGACTGTGATCAGTAAGATCCTCGAAGCTGACGGCAAAAACACCTTCCTCGGCGGAAATATCGGATTTCCTCTGCTCCCTCGCGTTGACGATATGGACGAGAACAGCTATTCGGTAGCCGAGCTTTCCTCATTCCAGCTTCACACGATGGCAAAATCCCCCGAGATCGCGGTCATAACGAACGTTACTCCCAACCATCTTGACTACCATCTCGGTATGCAGGAATACATCGACGCGAAAGCGAACGTAATGAAATATCAGGACTCTTCCTCGCGCATCGTGCTCAATTGGGAGAACCCCGTTACAAGAGAGCTCGGAAAGAGCGCAAAAGGAACGGTCGTATATTTCTCGTCAAAATCCGTTCCCGACTGCGAAAACAGGGTTTACGAAAAGGACGGAACTATATATTATAATGAAAATGCGATACTGAAAAGCGCGGATATAAAGATTCCCGGACGCCACAACGTCGAGAACTATATGGCGGCGATCGGTGCGCTTTACGGCATAGTTTCAACAGAGTCGATATGCGAGGTAGCAAAGAATTTCGGCGGAGTTGCCCACAGATGTCAGTTCGTACGCGAGCTTCGCGGCGTAAAATACTATAACAGTTCGATAGATTCAAGCCCGACTAGAACAGCGGCGGCGCTCTCGAATTTTGTGCAAAAGACAATAGTTCTCTGCGGCGGATACGATAAAAATATTCCCTTCGAGCCGCTCGCCGCGCCCCTTTGCGAAAAGGCGAAGGCGGTGATCCTTTGCGGTGCAACGAAAGACAAGATAAAGAGCGCACTCGTTTCCTCTAAGGAGTACAAGAGCGCCGTAGAAAAGCCGGAAATTTACGAAACGACAGACCTCGCAGATAGCGTAAGAGTTGCCTCAGAAATAGCAAAAGCGGGCGACATAGTGCTTCTCTCCCCTGCCTGCGCCAGCTTTGATATGTTCAAGAATTTCGAGGAGCGCGGAGAGTTTTTCGTTAGCAAGGTAATGGAGATTGAATGATAAAAAGCTAAAGAGCAGTTCACTCGAACTGCTCTTTTCCTATCAAAGCCTTCTCTTGCGAGAGAAGGGGGACCACAAGCGAAGCGCAGTGGTGGATGAGTAGTACCCCGTTGTACGAAAATTCGCATACAGAGATATTATCGGTCGGGGATCACCTCATCCGTCTTGCTTATTTACGCCTCGTCCGTAGAAACACCTTCCACACAGTATCCGCAGGAACGACGAGAAAGGCGAGAGTCACAACGAACGAAAGCTCGGTGAAGCTAAGCGGCAGCGTTCGGAAGGTCGCTCCGCCGAAATAGATCATAAGCGTCTGTATTACCGCAACGAGCGTCATTATTAAGATGAACGCCCTGTTTTTTTCAAGATGCGCGCCGATATTTACGCGCTCGGTACGTGCGGTGAAGCAGTTGAATATTCCGAGAAAAACGAACAGTCCGAAAAACGCGCCGAGATGTCTTGTCGGATCGTCAAAAGCGCCGTAAAAGGCTTTTATTTTATTGCTGCACAGGAAAGTAAGGCAGAGTGCGACGGTAACCGTCCCCGAAAAGACGATATGCCCTATCATATATTTTGATAGCAGTCCCTCGCTCCGCTTTTTCGGCTTTTCCTTCATTATATCCTTGACCGCCGCCTCGCCTGCAAACGCGAGCGCGCCCAGGGTATCCATGATTATATTTACCCAGAGCATCTGTATTACGCTTATCGGAGTATCTATTCCGATAAAAGGTCCGATAAGACTCACTGCGACCGCGCACAGGTTCATCGTGAGCTGAAAGGTTATAAATTTTCGTATACTTGCAAAAATCGTCCGTCCGTACAGCACCGCTTTGACTATCGACCTAAAATTATTATCAAGCACGACTATATCGCCTGCTTCCTTGGCAACGTCGGTGCCACTCCCCATAGCAAAGCCTATATCGGCTTTTTTGAGCGCAGGCGCGTCGTTTACTCCGTCACCCGTCATTCCGACGACGAGCTGCATATCCTGCGCTATACGAACGAGTCGACTTTTATCCCCCGGCAGAGCTCTTGCTATGACCGCGAGTCTTGGGAGTATCTCGCTCACCTCTTTATCGCTCATTTTCGAGAGCTCCTCGCCGGTAAGGACAACACTGTCCGAAAATTTTCCGATTACTCCGCATTCACGGGCGACCGCGCTTGCGGTTTCCTTATTATCACCCGTGAGCATCACTACCTGAACGAGTGCGCCGTGTATCTCATCGACCGCCGCTCTCGCTTCCCTACGAACCTTATCACGCACTCCTACGAGCGCGACAAGCGTAAATTTTTGCCCTGCAAGCCCCTTTTCGGGCAGGCTTTCACAAAGAGCCACGGCAAGAACTCTGATTGCCTGAGAGGTCATTTCGCGCATTCTCGCGTACACCTTATTTTTATCAAAGCTCTTGTCTATTTTGCCGTTTGAAGTGACTATACTTTCAACGTTTGGAAGGATAAGCTCGGGTGCGCCCCTTACGATACAAAGCTCCTTTTGTCCTCTCCCCGGGCGCAGTCTGACTGCCGAGTATTTTTTCTCGCTTGTAAATGGAATCTTACCCGTTACCGCGCAGTCCTTAAATACAGGCGATCCGAAAAAAGTGCGGAAGGCTCTATCGGTCGCGTTACCGCCGAGCGCTCTTCCCGAGGACATAAGACTCTCGGTATTATACGAGGCATCGAGAGCGAGCAGGTCGTACAGGCTATCGCATTTAGCAAGTGCTCTCTGGCTTTTAAAGGACTCTCCCTCACCCGAAACTATCTCGCAGATACTCTGCTTTCCGGTCGTGAGCGTTCCGGTCTTATCGCAGAAAAGGATATTCATACTACCCGCAGTTTCAATTCCGACGAGCTTCCGAACGAGGATATTGTCCCTCATCATTTTCTTCATATTCGACGAAAGAACGACGGTTATCATCATCGGAAGTCCCTCAGGAACCGACACTACGACGACCGTAACAGCCAGTGTGAGAGCATGCATAAGAGTATTATAAACATACGAAAAATCACCGAGCTTTGACAGAATAACGCCTTTATCGAAGGCACTGTCAATAAAAATATCGTTAAAAAAATACGCGAGCGAAACTGCGATTGCCGCGACGTATCCGATATGACTTATCTGCTTTGCAAGGCGCGACAGTCGAAGCCTTAGCGGACTTTCCCTCGTTTCGGCGGCAAGCTCGCCTGCCGCTCCGCCGTAAAGCGTGTTATCTCCTACCGCCGTCACCCTCATCGTCGCCTGACCGACACAGATAACGCTCCCTCTGAATATTCTGTTTTCTACCGAGTCTGCGGTCTTTTTCACCTCACTGCTTTCGCCTGTTATCGCCGATTCATCTATACTGAGCTCGCCCGAAACAAGCAATCCGTCGGCAGGTACTCTCTCGCCCGCAGATAGAAAAACTATATCGCCTACGACTATATCCTCGATATGTATCTCCTTGACCGCGCCGTCGCGAAGGGTTCTGAAATATTCCCTTGCGCCCTCACTGCGAAGCTTTTCAAACGCTTTTTCGCTTCCGTATTCAGAGGCGGTCGAAACAACGGTCGAGATAAGTATCGCGGCAACTATTCCGAGCGTTTCGGCTATATCAAAGCTTCCGAGTGCAAAAATGATATTGATCGCAAGCGCGCCGAGAAGTATCTTTATTATAGGATCTGAAAGGTTTGAAAGAAAGCGCGAAAAAAAGCTCTTACGCTTTGGCTGTGCGAGAGCATTACTCCCGTATTTTTGTCGCGAAGCCTCTACTTCTGTTGCGGTAAGACCGCTGGTTTTAATATTTTCCGTCATTCTTCCGAGCATGGCGCGACCGTCCTTTCGAGGATCTTTTTGATTTATTATATTCGCGCGTCAGGGCTTTAATGACAAAGAAAAACCATCGGAAATCCCGATGGTTTTATCTGTTTATTTCTTGCTCGGATCGTGACTGTCGGCAATCTTATTGAACTGCTCGATAAGCTCGATTTCGTGCGGATCATACGGACGGTAGTTTATTCTGAAAAGGTCGTGCTGCCATTTGGTGAAATCGTAGTCAACGTCCTGTTTCGGATCGTAGTAGTTCTTCCAGAGCGACTCCCAAGGCTCGTTTGTCTGCGTCTTACCCGCAACAAATCCCCAACAGTAGCAAGCGATATTTTCGAGATAGAAGAGCGGATAGATCTCCTTTACGTCGTTATGGTTGATACGGTTGAGCCACTCGGTACACATAAGCGGACGCTCGAGCTTTCTCATTTCCTCTATCTGCAAAACGGTCTGAACGTAAGAGCCGTAATAGTGGAAGCTTATAACGTCGGAGAGCTCGATTGCGTGATGCTCCTCTGCAAACTTACCCTTTCCGTTTTCTACCTTTCTCCAAACGTCTGCGGTAAGCGGCTGCTTGGGATCGCAGGCACGGACGGTTTCAAAAAGAAGATCGAGCAGAGGTATCGAGCGTGCGCCGATCTGGTTTCCGGGCTCGTTATAGACGTTCCAACAGAGTATTCTGTCGTCGTCCTTATATTTAGTTACCGTTTCGGTAACCATTTCAAGGAATTTAGTACGGGTGGGCTCTCTTTCGAGAACGTGCCAGGGCTTCTTTGCAAGCTGCTCGGGCGAGAGCGGGAAGCGTCCCTGATGGTATCCTCTTGCATATATCTGCTCTCCGAGAGGCTTGGGAACGTACTCGTCCTCTCCTCTGGGCGGCTCTGCCTCGTGCGCGAGAACGTACATAACCGAAAGTCCGTGAGATGACGCCATCGAGATATATTCCTCGAGCACGCTCATATAGCTTTCTCTCTCTTGAAGCCAAACGTCAAAGTCGGAGATAAGACGGATAGTATTGAATCCGATCTTTGCGGCAAGTGCCATTTCGGCATCGGCAGTCTTCATTCTTTCCTGCCTGCCATAGCTCTGCCATTTATCACGGCGGTTTGCGCAATCGCTTCCGATAAAATTGCAGCCTCTTATCCAGGGGTGAGCGTTATACCACTCCCAAGCCGCTTCTTTCGTCCACTGTGTTTTTGCCATTGCTTAGTACCTTCCTTGTGTTTGTTTATTTTTCCGCGATCTTCTCGCAGTAGGTTTTCATAAGAAGCTTAAAATCGTTTTTCGACTGAGTGCTCACGCAGGAGAGCATTCTTTTAACGCGGTATTTTACCGCATTTTCCGATATATAGACCTTCTCACCTATATCCGCATAGGACATTTCGTTCATTATTCCCGAAATTATCTTAATATCGGTATCGTCACATCTTGTGAGGAAATTTTCGATACTCATAAGCTCGCGCACGTCGGCGTCACTGTAAAAATAGTTATCGTTGGTCGTATGGCTTTTAAGGGCAAGCTTTTGTCTGTCGGATGCGCGATACTCGGTTGTATCTCCTATGACGAGCTCGCAAGGGATCGTCACGCGGACGTTTATATCGACCTCGCTTTTTACGAGATAAGCGTACATCGAAACCGCCTGACGTCCAAGCTCCTCGTCGTTAAGAGTCATCGTGGTAAGCTTGTGAGAAAAATATCTTCCGATAAGAAGGCTCCCGAAGCTGACTATGTAAATATCCTCGGGCACCCTTACTCCGTCCGCTTCAAGACGGCGGATAAGAGCGACCGCTGCAATATCGTTAGCGCATATTACCGCATTATAACTTGAAATATTTGCTTTGAGTCGGTCGTAGCACTCGGAAAGTGAGTCACTGCTTATATAGACGTCGTCTTCCGAGAGCCCGACCTCGACGAAGCTTTTATGCTTTGTCGTATCGGTTATTGATCCGGGATTTATTGCAAAAAGCGCTATTTTTCTTCGTCCGCAGGAATACAGGTACTGAATACTCTCGTAGGTCGCGCAGGCGTAATCAATAAGTATATAGCTTGTTTCAGGGACTATTTCGGTGGGCTGACAGTTAAGAACTATCGCGCGGATATTTTTATCCCAGAGCTCGCAGAGAGTCTTGTTTATCCAGGCGTTATCAGTTCCGACAAGTATAACGATCCGCTTTTGCTCCTCAAAATCAACGTATGTGCCGTCCACTTCGCATATCTCGTGTTTCAGAGCCGCCGCCCTGTGCTTCATTCCTTCAAGGGTAGCCTTTCCCCAGACGGTTTGGGCGAAATCATTTTCGATTATTATATATATCTTCACGCCCACACCCCCTTTTTTATTAGTATATCATTTGTTTTTAATAAAATCAAGCACATAAAGTACAAAATGAAAGAGATTTTATCCTTTTTTATTTGACTTGACACCGCAAAAAGTATTTTGTAAAATGAGAATAAAGAAATTTCAAAATATTTTCAGGAGAAAATTTATGAAAGTTATTTTAAACAAAGAAAAACGCATTATCCCCACCTACGTTCCCGGAAAAGCAGAGGAGCTTCCTATGTTCTTCGAGAATCGTCCTTATCAGGGTGCTTCGGGAAAGGTATATCCCATTCCCTACTCTGACTCCGTATCGGACGACAAGAGCGACGTAGCATACGACGTATATACTCTCGAAAACGAGTATATCAAGACCGACGTTCTCCCCGAGATCGGCGGAAAGATACTCAGAGCATACGACAAGATTGGCTCTTACGACTTCATTTATTACAACGAGGTTGTAAAGCCCGCGCTCGTCGGACTCGCAGGTCCTTGGATCTCGGGCGGTATTGAGTTCAACTGGCCTCAGCACCACCGTCCCACGACATATATGCCGCTCGAAGCTACCGTTGAGGAAGGCGAGGACGGAAGCCGCACCGTATGGGTAGGCGAGGTCGAGCCTATGAACAGACTCAAAGGTATGGCAGGAGTTACCGTCTGCCCGGGCAGAAGCTTTATAAAGGCCAAGATAAAGGTATACAACCGTACATCCATGCCGCAACTCTTTATGTGGTGGGCAAACCTTGCGGCTCCCGCAAACAAGGACTACCGCACCATTTTCCCGCCCGACGTTGAATGGGTAAACGACCACGACCGCAGAGCGATCCTCTCCTGGCCGATCGCTAAGGGCGTATACAAGACCGCGCGTCCGTTCAACTACGGCGAAGGCACAGACATTTCGCGTTACGACTCTGTCAAGGTTCCCTCCTCTTTCCTTATTTCGCAGGGACAGTCGGATATGGACTTCGTCGGCGGATACGACGAAGGACTTGACAAAGGTCTTGTAACCGTTGCAGATCATCACATCTCTCCCGGTAAGAAGCTCTGGCACTGGGGTATCGGCGATTTCGGTGATATGTGGTGCTCCAACCTCACCGACGAAAACGGCCCTTACGTTGAGCTTATGACCGGTGTTTACACCGACAACCAGCCCGACTTCACATGGCTTGCTCCTTACGAGAGCCGCGAGTTTGAGCAGTATTGGTACCCGATCCGCGAGATCGGCGACGTAAAGAACGCGACCATCGACGCGGCGATAAACCTTGAAAAGCGCGGCGACGAGATCTTCGTAGGACTCAATGCAACCGGCAAGTTCGAAAACGCCAAGGTCGTAGTAAAGAGTAAGGGTAGCGAGATATTCAGCGAGATCATCACGATTTCTCCTGACAAGGCATACGTTAAAAATATCTCCGCAAAGGATATTGACATAAACGACGTCAGTGCATCGCTCGTAGCAGAAAACGGCAAGGTGCTCGTATCCTACACTCCTTACGTAAGAGGACAGAAGCAGCCTATTGAGGTCAGAAAGCCTGTCGCACGTCCGCGTGACATCGCAACAGTCGAGGAGCTTTACATCAACGGATACCACCTCGAGCAGTACAAGCAGCACAACTACCGTGCACAGGATTACTACCTTGAAGGTCTGTCGAGAGATAGCGGCGACATTCGTTGCAACAGCTCTATGGCACGTCTTTCTTATAGAAGAGGAGAGTATAAAAAGTGTGTAGAATACGCCGACAAGGCGATTGCACGACTCACCTCGAGAAATCAGCACCCGACCGACACCGAGGCGTTCTATTTAAAGGGACTCGCACTCAAAGCGCTCGGAAAGACCAAGGAAGCGTACGATGCTCTGTTCAGAGCGGCTTGGAACTATTCTCACCGCGCATGCGCTTATCTTGAGCTTGCATCTATCGACTGCTCCGAGGGCAAATATGCAGACGCTCTCGAAAAACTCGACGTAGTCATCTCGCTCGGAAGAGATAATTCGGTTGCAAACGGTCTTAAAGCCGCGATCCTCAGAAAGCTCGGTCAAAACGACGAAGCGAAGGCTATCTGCGAGGCTTCGCGCAAGGCTGATCTTCTTGATCTGCGCGCGATCTTCGAGCTTTCTCACTTCGAGGATATGAGCGAGATCATCGCATATTTTGCCGAGAAGCCCGAGAACATTCTCGACATCGTTGCAGAGTATATCTCCGAGGGACTCTACGAGGACGCTCTTTACACTCTCGACTATGCAGACGAGAGCTACCCCCTTACCTGCTACTACCGCGCGCTGGTTCTCTCCCTTACAGGAAAGGACTGCACCGAGGAAATAAAGAAAGCCGAAGCCTGCGCTCACGGCTACTGCTTCCCCAACCGTCTTTCGGATATTGCCGCTCTCGAAAACGCTATACGCGTATATCCCGAAGCCGCAAATGCAAGCTACTATCTCGGTTGTCTGCTTTATGACAAGGAGAGATACGAGGACGCGATCACAGTATGGGAAAAATGCACCGCGATAAACACAGCACACGCCGAAGCGTACAGAGCTCTCGCTCTTGCTTATTTCGACAAGCGTAGCGACGCGGAAAATGCAAAGATCTGTATGAAGAAGGCTCTCGAAACCAAAAAGACCTCCCCGAGAATGCTTATGGAATACGAGCAGCTTCTTAAAAACACGAACGCTTCGACCGACGAGCGTCTTGCGGTATACGACAAGTATCCCGAGCTCCTCGCGCAGCGTGACGACTGCTATCTCGACAAGGTTATACTCCACACTCTGAACGGCGAATACAAAAAGGCTATTGATATGGCTGCCGACAAGCGCTTCCATATTTACGAGGGTGGCGAAGGACGCCTTACCAAGCAGCACTCCTGGATGTTCCTTCTCTACGCTCTCCTTCTCGAAAAGGAAGGAAAGGTGGCAGAAGCCGAGGAATACTTCGCTCGCGCGACCGTTATTCCCAAGAGCTACGGCGAGGCTAAGACCTTCTTCAATCAGGAAGCTCACGTATTCTACTATCTTGGACTCATGCTCGAAAAACTCGGCAGAGATTCCGATGCTATCAAGGCGTTTGAAGAAGCTTCGATATACAAGGCGGCAGTTTCCGAGCTCTCTGCTTTCCGTGCTATGGCACTTCGCAAGCTTGGCCGCGACAGTGAAGCCGACGAGGTAAGCGCAGAGATGATCGCGGTTGCCGACGACAAGATCGAAAACAGTGATCTTCGCACATACTACGGAGTTGGATCGCCCTCTCCGATGCCATTTGAAAACGACATCGTCAAGAACAATCTGCTTAGCGGATATATCCTCAAAGCATTCGCACTCCGTGCAAACGGCAAGCCGAGCGAAGCAGACGAGTACATCTCTCTTGCAGAAAAGATCTCGCCGTACGCGTTCGAGATACACGCTTACAAGGAAATATTCTGACAAACAAAAAAGCATTGACGCCGAGGCGTCAATGCTTTTTTATACAATCAAATTATGCCTTATGCTTTTGCTTTCGCTTTTCGTCGTTATGAACTCTCGAGCTGACCGCTCCGTCGGGGATAATATCTCCCGCCTTGGTGAGCGCGATCTTCGTGAGCATAGGACCGACAAGCTCGTAGATAAGTACCGCGAAAAGTACGATATTTCTTATGAGAATACCGTCAGAGCCGAGCACGTGCTCTGCTTGAAGCGACATACCGAGCGCAACTCCCGCCTGCGGCAAAAGCGTTATTCCGAGATATTTCTTTATAGTCGAGCTTGATCCCGAAAGCGCCGCGCTTCCGAACGCTCCCACATATTTTCCCATCGAGCGTGCGATAATATAAAGCAGACCGACTACGATTACCCAGACGTTACCGAACACCGAGAAATTGAGCTCTGCTCCGCTGAGCACGAAGAAGAGTATAAAGAGCGGTGCCGTCCATCTGTCTGCTCTTTCCATAAGCTCCTCTGAGAAATCGCAGAGGTTGCAGAATATCGTTCCGAGCATCATGCAAACGAGAAGCGAGGAAAATCCGATATGTACCTCTCCGAACTCGAATTTGAGCATAGAGAGCGCAACGGTCAGAAGAACGTAGGTTATCGAGATCGAAAGACGCTTACTGTTAGATTTGAAAAATCTTTCGGTAAAGGTAAATATTGCACCCATAATTGCTCCAAGAGCCAGCGATGCAACGATCTCAATAATAGGATTTACAACTACCGAGATAACGCTTATACTTCCGCCTCCCGAAAGTGCCTTTGCAACTCCGAAGGAGATTGCAAATATAACGAGTCCGACCGCGTCGTCAAGCGCAACGACGGGCAGAAGAAGGTCTGTAAGAGGGCCCTTTGCCTTATACTGCTTTACGACCATAAGAGTTGCCGCAGGAGCGGTCGCCGCCGCTATTGCACCGAGAACTATTGCGACAGATACCGATATTTTTCCGGTGGTGACGGCAAAAGTAACGAGCACCGCGTCAACAAGGAGCGTAGTGAGCACCGCTTGAAGGATACCGATTATCGTAGCCTGTCTTCCGGTGTGTTTGAGCTGAGAAAGTCTGAACTCGTTTCCTATCGAAAAAGCGATAAAGCCGAGCGCGACCTCAGATATTATTTTAAGCCCCTCGACCTCTTCGATAGAAGAAAATCCGAGCCCTTCGATACCGAGCAGTCCGAGACAGAAAGGTCCGATAAGTATGCCTGCGACAAGATAAGCGGTAACGGCAGGAAGTTTAAGCAGCTTGGCAGGTCTGGAAAGAAGAAGTCCTGCGAGAAGTGCCACTGCTATACTGAGTATAATCTTCGTAAAAAACGCCTCATTTCATATTATAATAATGTCATTTTTCAATACCAGAGTTTATATTATCACTTATCGTAAGTAATGTCAAGTAGCATTTTAGATAAATTTCTAATATTACACGCCCAAAAACTTCAAAATTAAGACATGCCTTGCCGAAAATCGTCCTTTTTCTTACTTTATTTTTGTACAATATAGCATTATAATTATATTTAGTAGGTAATTTGTCGATTTTTCTTGCAAAATAGACAAATCAAAGCTTATTTCAATTAAAATTCTCAGTATTTCACTTATTAAAATTTCAAAAAGTGGGTGGATATTTAACATTATGTTTAAAAGTCATATTCTACAACCCGGATCGACTCTGACCGAGTATTGTACAGCAGGCAAATTTCATTCCGAAAAGGAACCGATGACACACAAGAGAAGAAAGATCGACAGCTTCGTCCTTCTCTACGGCATATCGGGAGATATGTACGTGACCGACACGGTAAAAGAATATACTCTTTCCCGTGACAATTATATAATCCTTGCGGCAAACCGCGAGCATTACGGCACGAAGGAATCGCTTCCCGGCGTTTCGTACTATTGGTGTCATTTCTATATTCACGGAAATTACTCGATCGAAATAGAAGAGGACGGCAACGAGTATCTCGTTTTCGGAGAAACCGAAAACTTCAAGATACCGCTCTCCGGAAAAGCCGAGCAACACGAAAAGCTTCATCTGCTCTTCCAGCAGCTTATCGACGCTTCGCGCTCGCCCTCTACCTTCTCCAAGATTATTTGCGGAAACTTCCTTGAAATAATTCTTTCCGAGCTTGCTTTCAGAGAGTTTATCTCGGACAAGTCTGCATCCCGCTCGCAGGAAGCAAACGTTGCAAACATAATCGAGTGGATAAGACTTAATGCATCTGAGATAAAGCGCGTAAGCGATATTGCAACCTACTTCGGATACAACAGTGAATACCTCACGACGCTTGTAAAAAAGGTGACGTCTAAATCGCTCGTCGATCATATCACCGAGAGCCGCGTAAGACTTGCTAAAAAGTATCTCCGCAGTACGAGTATGGATATTGCCGAGATAGCCTATAAGTGCGGATTTTCGGACGACAAGTATTTCTTCCGCGTTTTCAAAAGACTTTGCGGTATGAGTCCCGGAACTTACAGAAAGACCTATGCAAGCCTCGGTCAGAACTCAAAATAATCGCCCGAACGTAAATTTTATCCATATTTACATTTTCTAATGAGAAAAAGTAAAAAAATACTATTCTTGACCGTGAACTCGTAGCAGTTGCAGAGGCGTTCGGACTTGATTACCGAAAGGATTTTCTGAATTTATAAACAAAAAAACATCGGCAGAAGCCGATGTTTTTTATTGTTTACTTATCTTCTCCGCTAACGCGTCTTAGCATATCGAGCTCTTTATCCTCTTCGATAGGAACGAAGATCGCAGTGCAAGGACGTCCGCTTGCGGGCTGGTCGAGTATAATATTGGTCGGATTGTTGGGCGCGTGAATGGAGAGCATAAGCTGTCCTTCGTTTGTCGTAAAGAACGCTCCGTGTCCGCCGTCATATTCCTCACCGTAAAGCTTACTGTAAAGAAGCGGACGAAGCTGTACCCAAGGTCCTTCCATATTACCCGAAGCCGATCTTGCCATACCGACGAGATAGCCTGCACAACCTTGGTTAGACCAGAGCATAATGAGCGAGCCGGTATCCGACATTTTATAAATGTACGGTCCGTCGGTAACTCCGCCTCTTGCCCATACGGGATCCTTAGCCTTGAAGACTTCTGTTATCTCGCCTTCAAATCCGCTAAGATCTTCCTTCATACGGACAACACACATACTTCCGTTCTTGTCGGGCATACAGGTCCACTCGTGTACGAAAACACACCAGGGTTGACCGTCGTCATCGACGTAGAAAGTAGCGTCGATAGCGTCCCAATCCTTCGGAGTCATAAGTCCGTCGGTAACAAGGGTATAAGGTCCTTCGATATTATCCGATCCGAATACCGCCGAGCCTCTGTGAAGAGTTTCGGGGTTTTTAAAGGTAGCAAACATATAATATCTGCCCTTGTAGTAATGGCACTCGGGAGCCCAGAAGCATCTCTGCTGATCGAGAAGGTACATTCCCTCGGGAATTTTACATACCGAAACGGGCTCGGACCAATGTACGAGATCGGTGCTTGTGCACATACCGTAATGACTTGCCATGTGCGAGCCAAACATATGGTAAACGCCGTCTTTTACGAAGATCTGAGGATCGCGAACCGCTCTGTCAGAGGTTATGATAAGCGACGCTTCCTTTTCGAGATCGGCAAATTTCTCGACCGTTTCGGTAGAGATCTCTGCCCTTCCGCTAGTTTTTTCGTTGAAATAAAGGCTTACGAAATACTCGATACCGGTCATAAGCGCGTACTCGGTATTTCCGCAGACGAAAATATCCGCCTCGTCACCTCTGAGTGAAACCGAAATTCTGTAATGAGAAGAGTCGAGTCCCTTTGCTGCCTGCTCATATCCGTCGTAGGATTTTTCGCCAACGACGATGGTAGCCTTCACAGGCTTTGAGTTAACAAGCAACGTAGGATCCTTAACGCGTTTTAGGAACTCTGCCGTTTCTTCGAGAGAAAAAATGTATGCCTTAGACTTATCTGCCCCGCTATATACAAGGCTAAGTCTTTCATTTACCGTTACGGTCATCATCCTTCAATACCAAACATATTTGCAGGGCTATTGAGAACGATCCACTTGCTGCCTATTCTTACCATTGCAAGCTCGATCGAATCAGCCTCGGTGTAGAAATCTGCACCCTTTTCGTAAATGTAGGTCTTAACGGTAACCTTGCGGCATTCCTTGACCTTTGCAAAGTTTACCTCTTCGGATACGATAATTCCGGTTTCGTCGTAAGCATCGGAAATTCTGTTAAGTACAGAGTACTTTTCTGCTTCTTCGAGAACCTCGGAAGCAACTGCCGAAACCTCTACCTTATATTTCTTGCCGTAAGTATCTTCGAGGGTTTCCTTTGCCTTCTTCTCCATAAACTTGCAGTAATCGTTGTAGCTGTCAATATCTGCATCAAGAGATTCGGAAAGCTTTTCGTAAACTTCCTTCTTCGACATATCGCCCTCTTCCATCATCTGCTCGATCATTGCATTGAAAAGATCCTTGCTATCAACGGCGGTGTACTTGGACATCTTTTTAATATCCATATCTGCCATTGCCTTTACATACTTTTCAGCAGTCTTTTCAGGACCTGCCGCCGAGCAGCTTGCAAAAGAAAGTGCCATGCAAGCGAGGAGTACGATCGCTAAAATTTTCTTCATTGTTTTCATTGTCTTTCCCCTTCAAAAAAGATAAATTTGACACTGTGTGCCATTTACAATATGATACCACACACAGCTTACAAAGTCAAGTGCAAATCGCGC
The DNA here is from genome assembly GCA_045657105.1 of Eubacteriales bacterium. GTDB lineage: Bacteria > Bacillota > Clostridia > Oscillospirales > CAG-272 > SIG672. Next base: position 664 of record JAZOSN010000032.1, on the reverse strand, counting down.
AAAGATTTATTTTTTATTTGAAATTTCCTTTTATTATATGTCAAAGCACACTGTCATAAGCGCTTTTTATATCCCTAAAACCACCCCATTGTGGCGCAGTTTTCGGAATAAAGAAAAAACGGAACATTTCTGTTCCGTTTTTTGCTTTTTAATTAAAGACCGCGCTTTACGTAGTGCGTGTGAAGGATCTCGTGAGCCTTATGGCTGTTGGGCTCGCCGAAATACTCATCGTAGAGCTTCTTGACTGCACTGTTCTCGTGCGACTTACGGAGATCCGCATTCTTGTCGTCGTTATAAAGTACAGCTGCACGAAGTGCTCTGAGGTCTACCGAGTTACGAACCGAAGCGGGCTGATAAGGCTGTCCGCCTCCGTTTACACAACCGCCGGGGCATGCCATAACTTCGATGAAATGAACGTCAACCTTGCCTGCCTGAACGTCACGGAGAAGCTTCTTAGCGTTTGCAGTACCCGAGGTAACTGCAACGTTGATGGTCTTTCCGCCAAGGTTGTAGGAAGCAAACTTAATGCCTTCGGTTCCGCGAACCTCGTCGAATTCGAGCTTTTCAAGAGGCTTGCCCTCGATAACCTCTGCCGCGGTACGGAGAGCTGCCTCCATAACGCCGCCGGTCGCACCGAAGATAACGCCTGCGCCCGATCCGATAT
>JAZOSN010000031.1:0-25663 GCA_045657105.1 Eubacteriales bacterium | reverse complement strand
GATACGGCGTACTGCTTTTTCTCGTCGCTTTCCTCTTCGGGGAGCGCCGCCTTTGCCATAACCGTAATATCGGTTGTTTTTTCGTCGATCTTGTAATCAACGTTTGAAGCGTAAGAGACCTCAATAGCGTTTATTATCAGCATGGTCATCGCCGAGAGCGCCGAGCATACAATATCGTTTCCCTCTTCGGCAAATCCGGAATGTCCGGTTTCCTTAAAGCCATAATAAACACCGTTTTTTTTGAAAAAAGTGATCGTAGTCATCTTTTTCCGTTTGCTCAGTTAGCAGCGATAGAGCTGATCTGAACCTTAGTGTAAGGCTGTCTGTGACCGATCTTCTTCTTCTCGTTCTTCTTAGGCTTATACGTCATAACGTATATTTTGGGAGCCTTGCCGTTCTTAACAACAACTGCATTTACAGCTGCGCCGTCAACATAGGGAGCGCCAACCTTAAGACCGTCGTTATCAGAAACTACGAGAACCTTGTCGAACTTTACAGTATCGCCTTCGGAAGCCTCAAGACGTTCGATGAAAATTACATCGCCTTCGTTTACCTTGTACTGCTTTCCGCCTGTTTCAAAAACTGCGTACACGAAAAGCACCTCTCTTTCTTTAAGCACCACTTTTGGGCGCAAGACTCGCTGATAAAGGTAGGCTTTTTAATGCCATTTAGTACCTTTCATTCATGCGGCATACCATTATAACATTCATTTTCGACTTTGTCAAGCCCTTTTTTCGCAATATTTATAAAAATATAGGTGTTTTTTTGTGAAAAAGCGATAAATATTTTAAAATAGCTTTTAATGACAATTCTGACATACGGTATATCCGTCATCAAAAAGATCGTCTTCATCACCCGTGTATTCTCGTTTGTTTTCTTCTAATATTTTTTTCACCATCCAACAACTGGGATAATGGATTTTTTTACTATTTGTATTTAGTATGTATTTTTGTTTAGTTTGCGTGTTTGAACTGTTTGAGTTTCCTTTGTTTTCTTCACTTGAATTGTTACTGCCGCTGTTTCCTGTATCGACATCATCATCATTATTATCAGCAGTATCGTCGTTGTCGATATTATTATTTCCGTTGTTTATGCCATTGTTATTATTGTTACTGCCATTATTGCCATCGTTTTTATTATTGTTAAGCGAGTTGTTCGTATTTTTGTCAGTTTCTGAATAGTCATTTTGGTTAGTTTCTACATCATCTTCGTTTTCAGTTTCTGACTCGGTAGCTGGGGAAAATAAAAATCCCAAACAAAGAAATATAACTGATAAAACAATTATCACTTTATTAGAAAGCTTCTTGTTTAAAGAATTTCTAATTTTATCAATGGGTGCAGCTAAAATAGCTGCTATTATAAATAACACCCCTGAAAAACTGAAAAGATTAGCCATAGCAAATAAAACCGATACTACCGTTAAAATGCATTGAGCTACTGTGCCTTTTTTTGTGTTTACAACTGTTTTCATTTTAATTTCCCTCACTTTTTAACATTTTATTTTTTCTTACCTATACCGAAGACTTTTCTTATACACCAATATATTCCATAAAACATAGCATACATTAACCAAAAGCAAACAACCATCATATACCACATTAATTGGAACATTAAAACAAAAAACAAAACAAACGACATTATCGCTGCGTTTTTCTTTGTAATTCTAATACCCAATCCAAGACGGAATCCGCCAATTTTTGCGATCGTTTTTGACAAGCTTAAAAACATTAAATTCACCTCCTTAAAAATAAAAAATGCGCCAACCGAAGCTGACGCATAAAAAATACAGCTCGATTGTCGCCAAACAAACTTACTCGTACCAAATAGGTATGCAGAAGTGAGCGTGTATTTTTATCAAGATAAAAATACACACCTATCGGTACAAATATTCAGTTTGTTTGGCAACAACATTATACCATAAAACGTAAAAATGTCAATATGTGTACAAAAATTTATTACCCAAGCGTTACGTCGAGTATCATCATCACAGTAAAGCCAATCGCAAAGAAAAGAGTTCCAGTATCCGAGTTTTCCGCCTTCGATATTTCGGGCACGAGCTCCTCGACGATAACGTAGATCATCGCACCTGCGGCAAATGTGAGCATATACGGAAGAGTTCCTATAAGCATTTCGTAGCAGGCGATAGTTAAAATGGCGGCGAGCGGTTCGGCGACGCCCGACAGTGCTCCGCAGAAAAAGGCTTTTGTTTTACTCATTCCTTCGCTTGCAAGCGGCATTGAGATTATAGCACCCTCAGGAAAATTCTGTACGGCTATTCCGAGTGACAAAACGAGAGCTCCGCTCACGCTCACACCGGCGTTACCGTCTATAAGACCTGCATAGACCGCACCTACCGCCATACCCTCGGGAATATTATGGAGCGCAACCGTGAACACGAGCATCGTGCTTTTGCCGAAACGGCTTCTCAGCCCTTCCTTTTGCATACTTCCGAGATGGATATGAGGCACGGTATGGTCGAGCAGTACGAGAAAGCCTATTCCCGCCCAAAATCCGACAGTAGCCGGAAGAAAAGAGAGTTTTCCGTATCCGCTTGACGCCTCTATTGCCGGAATTATAAGACTCCACACCGAAGCCGCAAACATTACTCCTGCCGCAAATCCGATAAGCGCACTCCGCAGACGAAGGCTCATATTTTTTTTCATAAAAAACACGCAGGCGGCGCCGAGCGACGTACCCGCGAGCGGGAGAAGTATCCCCTTTAAAACATTCAGCAGCATTTTATCCTCCTATGATTTTTACTTCTCATAGTCAGTATATTTTGCTGCTTGCTTTTGGGTACAAAAAAGCCCGAGCGAGTCGGGCTTTCGTATATTATTTATTTCCCTTTATATAGCCATCAATCGCCACCGCCGCCTGACGACCTGCACCCATAGCAAGTATAACGGTAGCCGCGCCTGTGACCGCGTCACCGCCTGCGAACACGCCCTCGCGCGTGGTGGTAACTCCGTCGGACGTAACGATACAGCCGCGATTATTGGTTTCAAGACCGTGTGTCGTCATACGGATAAGCGGATTTGGCGAGGTGCCTACCGAAATTATAACCGTATCGAGCTCTATATCAAACTCGGAGCCCGCCTTTTCGACAGGACGGCGTCTGCCCGATGCATCAGGCTCGCCAAGCTCCATCTCGACGCAGGTCATCGAAACGACGTTGCCTTTTTCATCGGCGTTTATCTTTACGGGATTCGAAAGAGTCTTGAAGATAATTCCCTCTTCCTTTGCATGATGCACCTCTTCAAGACGTGCGGGCATTTCAGACTCGCTTCTTCTGTAAACTATGTAAACGTTCTCCGCACCAAGACGCTTTGCACATCTTGCGGCGTCCATAGCGACGTTTCCGCCGCCGACAACTGCGACGTTTTTACCGCGTCTTACGGGTGTGAGATAGTCCTCTCTGTACGCCTTCATAAGGTTTATACGCGTAAGGAATTCGTTAGCTGAATAAACGCCGTTCGAGTTTTCGCCTGGAATATTCATAAAGCTGGGAAGTCCTGCTCCGCTTGCGATAAATACCGCCTTATAGCCGTTTTTGAGAAGCTCATCAATCGATCTTACACGTCCGATAACCATATTGGTTTCAATTTCAACGCCCATTTTTTCAAGAGATGCGACCTCTTTGTCAACTATATCCTTTGGCAGTCTGAACTCGGGAATTCCGTAAGAAAGAACTCCGCCTGCCTTGTGAAGCGCCTCGAAAACGGTCACCTTATAGCCCATTTTTGCAAGGTCGCCTGCGCAAGAAAGTCCTGCGGGACCCGAGCCTATGATCGCAACCTTCGGTGCATCTGCGGCAATATTTGCGCTTGTAGCGTCGTTTTCGCTCGCGTGAGCATTATGATAGTCTGCGCAGAAGCGTTCAAGACGACCGATTCCTACGCTCTCCCCCTTGATAGCGCGCACGCAGTTGTGCTCGCACTGATGTTCCTGCGGGCAAACTCGTCCGCAGACCGCAGGCAGAGAGTTAGTTTCCTTTATTTTCTGATATGCGCCCTCAAAATCGCCCTCGGCAACCTTTTTTATAAATTCGGGTATCTTTACACCCACAGGACAACCGCTCACACACGGCATATTTTTGCAGTTCAGACAACGGCTTGCTTCGAGCATCGCGTCGTCTGCCGTGTATCCCTTTGCTACCTCTTCCCAGTTTTTATTTCTGACATTCGGTTCCTGTTCAGGCATAGGCACCTTAGTAAGCTGCATATTAGCCATTACTTCGCACCTCCGAATTTATCAAGATTACACTTATGAAGCTTTTCATTTGCCTCGGCTTCCTCGGTGCGGTAGGTCGAGTTACGCCTAATAAGCTCGTCAAAATCAACGAGATGTCCGTCGAAATCGGGACCGTCTATGCAGGCGAATTTCGTTTCACCGCCGACTGTAAGACGGCAACCGCCGCACATTCCCGTTCCATCGATCATGATCGGGTTCATACTTACTATCGTTTTTATACCGAGCTCTTTTGTGAGCAGACAAACGAACTTCATCATAATAGGCGGACCTATCGCTATTACGGTATCGTATACAGATCCATTTTCGACGTTTTTACGGAGTCCGTCGGTAACGAGTCCTTTGTTTCCGTTCGATCCGTCGTCTGTAAGGATCGTGAGGCTATCGGAAACCGCCTTCATATCATCTTCGAGTATCACGAGGTCCTTCGAACGAAATCCTGCAATAATGTCTACCCTTGCTCCTGCATTATGCAGATATTTAGCCTGAGGATAAGCAATAGCACAACCGAGTCCTCCGCCGATGACAGCAACGCTTTTTACACCGTCGAGCTCGGTCTTGTTTCCGAGCGGTCCGACCACGTCCTTAATATATTCGCCCTCGGGAATAGTCGCAAGAAGCTTTGTAGATGCGCCGACAGTCTGGCAGATTATAGTGATAGTTCCCTTTTCTCTGTCAAAATCGGCAACGGTAAGAGGAATACGCTCTCCCTTTTCGTGAGAACATATGATAACGAACTGTCCGGGTCCGATCTTTTCGGCAATAAAGGGAGCTTCGATCTCCATTTTTACTATATTTTCGCCAAGATACTCTTTGTTTATCAGCTTAAACATTTTAGGTAAGTGTCCTTTCAAATATGCCTTTCGGCTATACTGCGTTTATAATATCATAATACTCCCGATTTTTCAATAAGATTTTCGCCAAAAATCAAAAAAGTGTCATATTTTTTCGTTTTGACACCCCCGAAATACACACTTTGTTAACAATTATAAGTTATAATATCAAGTAATGTTTTGATTTTATACTACGGAGGCAAAATAAAATGATCTCACTTAAAAAATCCGAAAAATTCGCGGGAATTGAAGGACCGCTCGTAACTATCGTTATGGACGGAATCGGTATCGGCTCTGACGGCGCAGAAAATGCGGTAAAAAAAGCAAATACGCCTACTCTCGATATGCTTATGAGCAAGTATCCTACCCTCGCGCTTAAAGCTCACGGAACAGCAGTCGGACTTCCCTCTGACGACGATATGGGTAACTCCGAGGTCGGACATAACGCTCTCGGCGCAGGACAGGTATTTGCACAGGGGGCGAAGCTTGTTTCCAACTCTATCGAAAGCGGAAAGATGTTCGCGTCCGAAACCTGGCAGAAGCTTGTAAAAAATGCAAAGGACAATAACGGAACGCTCCATTTTATCGGTCTTTTCTCTGACGGAAACGTTCACTCGCATATCGATCATCTCAAAGCGATGATCGTTAAAGCAAAGGAAGAAAAGCTCGCAAAGGTCAGAATTCATATACTTCTCGACGGACGTGACGTGGGAGAGACCTCTGCACTTGATTACGTTCTTCCCTTCGAGGCTTTCCTCGCTTCTCTGAGCGACGGCACCTTCGATGCAAAGATCGCATCTGGCGGCGGTAGAATGTGTATCACTATGGACCGCTATGAGTCCGATTGGTCTATGGTAGAACGCGGTTGGAAAACTCACGTTCTCGGCGACGGAAGATATTTCGCATCGGCAGAGGAAGCTATTACCACTCTCAGAAACGAAACCGGTGCTATCGACCAGGATATTCTTCCCTTCGTTATCGCAGAAAACGGCAAGGCAGTCGGAACCGTTGAGAACGGCGACAGCGTTATCTTCTATAATTTCAGAGGCGACAGAGCTATTGAAATATCCAAAGCGTTCGACTCCGAGGAATTTGATAAATTCGACAGAGTACGCGTTCCCGATGTTATGTACGCAGGTATGCTTGAATACGACGGCGACCTTCACATTCCGAAGAATTACCTCGTAGCTCCGCCCGAGATCTCGAACACTATGAGCGAATACCTCGTAGGAAGCGGAGTTTACTCGGCGGCTATCTCCGAAACACAGAAATACGGTCACGTTACTTATTTCTGGAACGGAAACAGAAGCGGAAAGTTCGACGAGGAGCTCGAAACCTTTATTGAGATTCCCTCGGACGTCATTCCCTTTGAGCAGCGTCCCTGGATGAAGTGCGCAGAGATCACCGATAAGCTTATCGAGCTTATCCAGAGCGGAAAATATAAGTATATTCGTGTAAACTTCCCTAACGGAGATATGGTCGGACACACCGGAAATATCGACGCTACGCTGGTATCGGTAGGTGCGCTTGATATTCAGCTTGCAAGACTTCTCCCCGTTATTGACGCTGCCCGCGGCGCGGCGATCATCACGGCAGACCACGGAAACGCCGACGAGATGTTTGAAACCGATAAAAAGACAGGCAAGATCAAGTGCTCGTCTGACGGACGCCCGAAGGCAAAGACCAGTCACACGCTCAATAAGGTTCCCTGCATTATATACGATAACTTCAATGCAGATAAATACGACGTTGTTGACGGCGCGTACGGACTTTCAAACGTAGCCGCTACTACCGTAAATATGCTCGGATACGAGGCACCCGATATGTGGGACGCTTCGATGATCAAGGTAAAATAAGGTAAATAACGAGAAAAACACAGGCGTTTGCCTGTGTTTTTTGCTATTTAAGCAACTTTCTCAATTATCGTTATATTTTCGGGCGTAATACTCGCCTGAGAATAAACGATCTCCTTGATCTGAGCGACCTCAGAGATAAGAAGATTTTCTCCCGAAACGATGACGTTTGCCTTACCTGCACTGATAACCACGACACACTCCTCAAAGCCCTTCGCCTTAACGAGAGTTTCGATATTCGCTTCGTTTTCAATTTCCTTTGCAATCTTTGCCATATCGTTATATGCGCTCTGCTTTGCCTCGTCGGTAGCCTCTTCGCTCGTAGTTATCGATGCCAGAACTTCGAGTGCCTCTGCGCGCGCCTCGGCTCTGTCGATAACTGCAAGAGCAAAATATCCGTCCTGTGCCGAAGCGTTTTCATCGGGCGAGTCCGACTGATTACCGTTATCTGCGCTACCGCTTCCTGCGAGATAATCGTTAGGATCGTAATCGTTGCCTCCCGAGAAAAGTATCCAGTTCAGATAGACCGCACCTGCGATAAGTACGAGAGTGCAAAGTATCGCGACGTTTCTCTTTACGTTCTTAGTAAGCACGCCCTTCACCTTATTCCAGACCTTATATTCGGTAACTTCGGTATTTTTGGGCTTTTCTGTTTTTATGATCTTCATAGTTTCCTCCCTTGTAAAATTAGGCTTTGTTATTATTTATTCTGCCGATCTTCTTAATATTCCAAGCACGGTCAAAATTGTTTAACGTATCAGCTCCTCGGTCCTACATAAACGCGGTTTTCGGGTAGTTTTAGTAGCGCACTGACGAGCTTAATGATCTCAAGCTTTTTCTCGGGCTTATCTCCGCCTTTACAAACAACCGCAACTCCGCGTACGCTCGGCGTATTTTCTGACAGTATCACTCCGCGTTCACTTCCGTCCTTATCTCTGACGGTAACGTATTCGCTACTGTTTCCTTTATCGTTTTCGGCGTACGAATAGCTGACCGTGCTTTCGAGAGTCACCATAACGCTTACCTCTGATATTCCGCCCATTTCAGAAACTATCTTTGCGATACGCTCCTCTATTTCCTTTTCGTATTCTGTACGCGAGAATGCCTCGGCGGTACTTTTGTCTTCATTTTTATTCTGAATAAGTGCTCCGACTGCTATCAGAGCCGCTCCGATCACCAGTAAGGCGATCATCAGTCGTATTCCCTTTATCTCACTAAGCTTTGAGAAAAAATCAGTTTTCATTATTTTGAGCACTCCTTATCTCTGTTTTAATACAAAGCGCGTTCTGTGTAAAGTCCTTTATAGCGTTCGTATCGACCTCACTGTAAAGCGTGATAATTATCTTTTCTACCGCATTAGTGTTGTTAAGTGTAACGAGCACTTCAAAATCCTTTTTATCAATCGAAAAGCGTTCTGATATTATATCACAAAGCGTGCTTTCAACGCTCTTTACGTAATACTCTGCCATTATCTCCTCGCCGTTTTGTATATTATCCGAAGGATCGTTGTTTTCACCGACAGACGTGCTTTCCGAAATTGCCTCGTTTATCTCGGAAATAACGGTGACTATCGGAAAAGAAAGCAGAATGATCACCACAAGCGAGCAGACGAGTCCGACGTATTTTTCAAAGCCCCTCATACTTGACGAAAGGCTTTTAAGTATTCCTGCTATCGCAGACGCCACGAGCGCACACATGACGTATCCCTTTACCATTTCCAAAGCATCACCTCCGTTTTACGCGCCGCTTGCAGGCAGAAGCGCAAAGACGCTTACACAAAATATAAACGCCACGTCGATAAGTATAACGACTGCAATAAGAAAATTTATCATTTTTACCGATTCATCGAGAAAAAGCGTGCTTTTATTCTCAGATATCATCGAGGAAAAGGACGAGGCGAGCTGCAAGGAAAGTTTAGAGGCAACGAGCGATACGAGCGGATAGAGAGAAATAACGATTATGACGGCGATCCCTATAAATCCTATCGAATTTTTCATAAGCGAAAATCCGGTGGCAAGCGTCCTTGCGCTATCGCTTACAAGACCTCCGATAACGGGAACCGAATGCGATATTGCATATCTTACGCTTCGCATGGCAAGCGAGTCGGAGGAATGTGCCACGACCGTCTGAAACGCCAGAATAACCGAAATGACCGTCATAAAAAAGACGAGCATTGACACAAAAACGTTTCGTATCATCTGAACGAGTCTGCTTATATTTACCCCTGACATAGCGCTTGATGCAAGAGTTGCCGAGAAGGAGATCTGCATTACCGGAAGCAGAATTTTTCCGCAAATTTCCTCGGTAAGTGCAACTGCCGAAAATATCCAGACGTTATGCACTCCTGCGCTTCCGACCTCGCCTGCACTCAGATAAACACCGCCGATAGCAAGCGCAAGCGATCTCATAAACGCGCTTATATTTTCAGAAAAAGTCATTACGCTTTCAAGAAGCGACCATATCATAGTATAAGCACAGCAGCCTATACATAGCGAGCCTGCGAGCGACCATACCTGCATACCCGATCCGGACGGCGAAAAGGCGTTTCCGACAGAAGAAAGCATCGCGGATATAAGAGTTATCGCCGCAACGAACGCGAAGGTCTTGATCGCAGAGGAAAGCGCGCTTTTCAAAAGTCCTGCGGAAAGGTCTATAATATACTGACTGCCGAAAAGCTCGACTATTTTTTCAGGAGAATCAGAAAGCTCGTCCGCGCCCTCGGGTAATGCCTCTACAATTTCTTCCGGAAGGGTGCTTATCAGAGAGTCAAGATCAAAGCTATACTCACCCTGCTCCATCTCCTTTGCACTTACGGAGTACGGAGAATTGAGAGAGAAAAACAATAATAAAGCAACCGTGAATTTCAAAAAAACGACTGTTTTATGCATACATTATTTCCTCTGCGAGCGTAAGCAGCGACTTTATAAGCGGCAGTGCAACGAGCATTATTGCACATTTGCCTACAAGCTCGACCTTGGCGGCAACGGCGCCCTCACCGCAATCTCTGCATATATCCGCACTGCTCGACGTGGCAAGCGCTATTCCGAGAGATTTCATCATAACCTTTACGTATTCTCCGTATTTTTCCGCGCTCGCAAGCTCGTTTATATAGTCGCTTATCGGCTTTATAAGAGCAAGTGATGCGAGCGACAAAGCCACCGTAATAAATACGGAAAGCGGAAGCGCTATCTCACTTTTTAACTGTTTAAGCAGTATGATGAGAATTACCGATCCCAGTGCAAAGGCGCATACGGAAAAGATGCTCACAGTCCAAACAGCTCACGTATCTTCGTGAGCAGCTCCGAGATCTCTCCTACCATCATAAGAAGAACGATTATGACTCCCGAAAGCGTAACGAGCATAGCCTGCTCATCTCTTCCCGATTTATTAAGTATCTGGCAGGAAACACTTACTAGAAGTCCGACGCCCACCACCTTTAAAATAAGTGCAGTATCCATTTTTATAAACTCCCTTCAATATCTCTTTAAACAAGCAAAATAATTATCATAATACCCGAAAGAACGCCGAGCGAGGAATACATTTTTCTGTTTTTAGGGTATTGATCCCTTGATTTTTTTATATCCTCGTCCATAAGCGAAAGAATATATTTACATCTCGAAATCTGATCGGCAGAGTCGCTTTTTCCGAGAAAATCCGCAAAAGCGAGCAGTTTTTTATAGGTTTCTTCCTTAAAACAAAAGAGATTTTCTCCACCTGAAAGTGCATCTTTCAGAGATCCTTTTACAACCTTATCGAGAAATCCTATCTTTTCAAATGTTTTATTTGAAAACGAGGAAAAAATACCGTCAAGAGGCGTTTTGAAGCATTCTATTTCTCTGTATATATGGGCAATAAGTGCTCTGAGTGCCTCGCTCTGCTCTACTTTTCTCTTCTCCGCTATGGCAAGTCCGTTTCCAACGAGCGTTGTAAAAATCAAAACAAGCGCCATTCCTATATATTTAACTGTCAATTTGTGCACCCTCCGACTCACGCGATCTCAGAGCGATGTACTATATCAAGCCTGCGCTCACCGTTTTCGGCAAGTGTTATCTTTACGTAGAGATCGAACATACCAGATTTATGCAGTCGCGACGTGGCTCCGCTATTAAGAAGCTTTTCGAGAGTGCTCGCGTGAGCACCCACTATAAGCGGAACCCCTCCGCTTTGAGTTGCAAGGATACTGTCGATCTCCTCACTGCCTATCTCGTCGCAAATAATGTACTCAGGCGACATTGTACGCGTGGCGAGCTCAATTCCCTTGAATTTCGGGTATCCGGCGTACAGGTCGATATTTTCGCCTTTCAGAACTCTTTCATCGCATAGCTCGTACCGCGAATCGATAAGCGCAACTCTTTTTCCGGGAGAGCCGTTTGAAAGTGCGAGCGAAATATCACGAAGCAGGGTTGTCTTACCGACGCCCGGTGGAGAAAATACTATCACGCTTTCTGTAAAACCGCCGTTATATAAACGACTGTAAAGCTCCCTGCTAATACCGTAAACCGATGACGGTATTCTGATATTAAGCGAGGTGATATTTGAAAGATTTGCTATTTTATTTCCCTCACAAACGGCATTTCCGCAAACGCCGATACGTATAGAGTCCGAAAACGGAATATATCCTTCCCGTATCGTATCCATATAGCTATAAAGCGAATTCTTACATAGAGGCATCAAAGCCTCCGAGATCTCGTTTTCGCTTACCCTATGAGATAGCATAACGTTTTTACCCTTATACGTTAAAGAAATACATTTTCCCGAGCGGAGTCTTATCTCGTTAATGCCGTTTCCCGACCGATATTCGCCACTTTTTCTTATAGAGTCCGAAATACTTTGCGGTAAAACGGCAAGGAGAATCTCGAGCTGCTTTTGCATATATTCAAACATCTCCCTTACAAGCGTTTCATACGTTACAGTATATTAGACAAGCAGTAAAAGTATTCCGAACAAAACAAAAAAGCACGAACAAAAAGTTCGTGCCTTTTTTAGTAGCTTTTATTCCATTTCCCACATTTTGAGATCCTTATATTTTTCCTTGAACTTTACTTCAAGTCCCTTAGAATACTCTTCGACGTGTCCGAAAAACTCTCTCGAAAGATACTGTGCGATAACTGTATTGAAATTCTGATCGATATAATCACTGTCAAGCGGAAGTCTGCGGACTATCATAGCCGAGTTGCCCATATCGACAACGTCACTGTACTCGTTTATTTTAAGTGACCTTACCGTTTCCTCAAAGGTTTCGGTCTTTTCGGTATAAGTGAAAAGCGGATAGTGCTCGTAAGCGAGCTGCTGACCGTAGGTGACGTATCCGTCGTCGGCAAGCTCCTTTAACTTTTCGCCGTTTTTAGCCTTGTTAAGTATATTTTGCAGTGCGGCGGTACGCTCCTCTTTATTTGCTTCTGTATAATATATAACCACGTATTCTGCCGAGAAGAAGTTTCCTGCGGCAATATCGGAGTCTATCGTTTCGGCATCGTACTTAAAAATACCGGTGTACTCGTTTGTGAGATAGTCGTAAAGCTTATCGCAGAGTGCCTGTACGGTATATATTTCTTCGATAAGATCCTCAGTCATATAATTTGCATACATATCTTTTTTGAAGTCACTTTTGCTATCGTATGCATTTTTATATTCTTTTATGGTGTTCTTTATTTCCTTTTTTTCATCTTTCGTGAGCTTTATACCGTATTTTTCTGCAAGAAGTGAGTATGTTGCAAGCTCGGAAATAGAACCGATAACATTATCGTAAAGCTGCTCTTGAAGCTCCTCGTCCGAAGCAAAATCCTCGGGAGATACGCCGTCGTATCCGTTCATATAGTTCATAACGAAATACCTGAGCATATCGTGAGAAACCTTATATTCGCCAACAGTCATAACGGTCTGCTTACCATTTGAGCAGGAAGAAAACGCCAAAAGTGCAGACAAAAGCGTCGCTATACAAATAATTAAAGCAAAAATTTTCTTTTTCATCTGATCATTTAATCTCTTTCTTCGATGCTGATGAGCTTATCTGCGGCTACACTTTCTGCCGATCTGAGCACGCGCTCGATCTTTGCAGTCAAAAGGTAGTAGTTACCCATTTCTTCTCCGTCATCATCTTGTGTAGTCATAAGGCATCTGCCTGAGGGCAGTTTATAAAATCTGTAAGTTCTGGTCATTCCTTTGACTGTAACGGTCTTGGTTTCGCCTTCCTTGCCGTCAGGATCGGGAATACTTACGGCGTGATCGCGCGAGGTTACTTTGATTACGGCAAAAGGCTCGTTATCCATCGCCTTATCGACCGTATCCTTATCAAGCGGCTCAATGACTCCTGTAAACATCAGGATTCGATAGAGCGTTCTGAAATTTTCCATTCTCTCGCTTGCGGTCATTGCTCCGTTTGTCAGAAAACTGTCCGAAGATATCGAAGTTTTTTCATTACTGTCAATTTTAATATCGAACGCCACGTCTACTTCTTTTTCGGTATAGTCCGAGCCCTCTGTTAGTTCAAAATATTTTCCCAAAACCTCAAATTTCGAGCAGTTCTTAACGGCAAGTCGCAAAAAGTCCTTATCAATAAAGCCTGTCTGATCCCATTCAAGGAAGGCAAGCGTATCCGCGCTTACTTCACATATGGTATTGTATATACCCGAATAAACGTAATACGTTCCGTTTTCGGTCTTATGGCTTATATCAATGGCATTAGCAACGCCGTTCCAGCTGAACACGAGCGTATGCGCCCATCCACCTACGAAATATTTATCGATGGTTGCATCGTCAAAACCGTAATATTTATCCGGGTTACCCTTATCATCAACTCCGTCCATAAGCACCGCAAGCTCTTTTACGGACGTTCCGGTGAGTCCGCCGGCAAAATCCTGAAAAAGTCGCTCAAACGCGGTCGAAGAATAATAGCCCTTCGGAATATCCGAATAATATATAGCCTCTTGTGCAAACGCCGACTGAGGTTTAGTCATAAAGCTCTTATTCTGAGTAGCGTAAAGCTGAACTCTCGTTACGTTATCCTTTTCGCCCTCACCGGTGTAGTCGATAAGTGTAAACATATCAAAATATCCTTGGAGCGAGGAGTTGAGAGGATAGGTCATAATAGGCGCAACAATATCTGTGGGAGAAATCAGAAGATTTGAGCAGTTATAGATATATACCGAATCGTTTTCGATCTCCTGACCATAAAACTCGCTGTTTTTATCAATACAAACGTCCTTGCCTGCCATTCTTACGTAGTAAGCGTTTCCGGAAGGAATCTTATCTCCGATATAAAACTTATAGGCTTTTCCGTCGAGCGTCTTGATCTCGCAGTAGGTGATGTCTTCCTCGTTTTCAAAGTCGAGTCCGTACTTGGAGAAATCGCTCGCATGATCTAATATTCTCGAAAGGGCGAGAGTGAATCCCGCGTCGTTTACAACAGATGCGAGCACCGAGCTTGTATCTGTATCGTTCAGAGGAGCGTACTCGTATCCTTTGAGATACAAAGAACCCTTCTCTATCTCGTATCCGCCGACAGTTTCCTTTTTAGGCGCCCTGTATACAGACCAGTTTACGTATCTATTTCCCTGCTTCGAGGCGAGTGAGGGATTGTGCACGTTTATCTCTGAAATATCGTCCCTTTTGATATGTTCAAACATCATAACTCCGCCGACCGACGTAACCTCATTTTCCCATATGAGCGAAAGCGTCTGAGTCGTGGTGTCCGCGTCGTCACTGAAAAGAGGACGAATGATAAAAATATATGCACAGAGAAGAAGTGCAAATATTATCGCAAGAGCAATAATAGTATTCTTTTGTCTTGCAAATATACTTCCTTTTATCTTTTTAACATTATTATCCATCAGGAATGCTTTCTCCTTACATATACTATCGTTCCGATTATCGCAACCGCTGCCGGAATAATGCCGACGATTACGAGCGTCCAGATCCTCGCTTCAAGCTCGGTACGGTCAAGACCTTCATTTCTTACAAGCTTTGCATTTATGTTAAGAGGAACATCATTAACGTTCATACCGTAAAGCACGGAAATAAGAAGATTTTTATTACTGTAAACGTCGTGCTCGAGCATTTCGTTATTTGCATAAACGGCAGATGCACAAAGCATCACCTTTCCGCCGTTTTCGGTAGTGCTTTCGGTCATAAGAGCGGCACTTCCGTTATAAGACGCCGCATCAGACGTCGCAGGCAGACCGATTATCGCACTCGTTTTTGTAACGTCGCTTGGAATTACTATCGGGTATGCGTCTTTGAACACTACCTTTTCCTTTGTCGTAAGTCTGCCCGTTATATCGTTATCGTTATACACGCCAACGATCGAGTAACCGTCGGTAGAAACGCTTGCCTCTCCCGAATCGTGCGCCTTTACTCCGGAAATATCGGCTCCCGTATGCTGCTTAACAAGCGCGGTGAGGTTAGGAAGTCCCGCTGAGCTTGAATCGAAAAAGACCATCATTGAATTGCCTTTTTTAGCAAGAAAAGAATTTATCTTATCCGTTTCGTTAATATCGAGCGTAGTCGAGGACGAGGTTATATCTCTCTGAGGAGCGTATATCACGACCACTGAGTTTTCATCATTTGCATCAAAATCGTCGTATTTAAGGTCGATTTTGCGGATATTAAATCCTGTTTCCTCAAAAAGATAGTAAAGAGCGGTCGCATTTCCGTACGAGGTGGGACTATCAGATGAGGTATCTCCCACAGTTTCGCCGTGTCCGGAGAGAAAATAGACCGTCGGCTTTTTTATCTTGGTGAGCGACATAATGGTCGAAGCAAAATAGTAATCTCCTCGGAACGCGTTTACGTATCCCGTCAAGTGATCAAACAGGTAGAACGAGTTTCTCGTGCAAAGCCTGAAATCCTTATATTCAACCGGTTTACCGGTAGCATCGAATATAATATCTCCGTTTTCGCCGAGCTCGTAACTATCGTTTACGATCAGGACGTGTCTGCTCGTAAAGGTGTTCACCGCATAGTAATCCTCTCCGACGATCGCTTTTACCGCGTCAGGATCAGAATTCGCGTCGATATATTTGACCGAAATAAAATCGTATCTGTCGTCAAGCTGTAACGCGAGCTCGTGTATCGGCTTCATTCCCCACATCGAGGAATCCATAATACTGTTCGAAGAGTTTACAGACTGACCAAGCTCGTCCTTATCGGCGAAAAAGCAGATAGATATTCTGTCCTTCGCGCCGACAAGTCTGTCAAGATATTTCTCACTCTCGTCGGACATCTGATAGATCTGTCCGGGAGTCATATCAAAATACCAGAAGAAATGAGCTGAAAGCGCCGAAAATACGGCGTTCAGAATGATTATAAACGCTACGACCGCGGCGGTAAGACCTATCGCGAGAGAACCGTATTTGAATTTATTCTTTTTAGCAAAATTCATATAGATAAAGATTCCTTTCAAACGAGAAAACTTACGCGTGCTTTCTCTTGATGAATACGATAGCGCCAAGAACGAGCGCAGTTATCGGAGGTATAACGTAAATAAAAGTATTCCAAAGGGCGAGAAGTGCTGCGGAGGGAATTTCGACCGCTTCGGTTTCTACCTCCTTCATTTCAATATCAAAGACGAACAAATCTCTTTGCATAGATTTTAGAAGGTATCCTATAACGTCACTGTTTCCGTACTGGTTGGAGAGTGCCTTTTCGCAAACGTAATCGGTTGAGGCACAAGCCAAAACGTAAGTGGGTGTTTCGTTATTGCTTTCGTACCATTTTTCATAAGTGATAGCCATAAGACTGCTTGCGGCAGCGTTTGTGTCTGTGTCTTTATAAATAGCAGATGCGGGCGCGTTGAACACGCTTCCCGAATATTTTACAGCATATCCTTCGGTAATTCCGACCTCGTTTGAGAAAGCTTTATTTATAGATACGGTTCCGGCGTTTGCAAAATAAATTCTGGGAAGCGAATCAAGCGCGGAAAGACCTGCCGTAAGGCTGACGCCGGGACTGAGTCTGTTTGTTTCATAGTCCGCCATAAATATACTGCCGTCGCTTGACAGACTGCTTGCTCCGCTATCCTTTACAGTTTTATTATCAAAGGAAAGTCCCCAATAATCGTAAAGATACGCGTCAAGGTTGGGCATTTCCTCTTTATCCTCGGAGGGGTCCGAGAAGAACATAAGATGTGTGTTTTTTCTATTTGCAAATCGTCTGAGAACATCTATCTCATTGACGCTTGAAGGATCGTTGTCACTTTCTGCTTCTTCACCGCAAAAATCATTTTTAGGATCGAAAACTATGAGAAGCATCGCGTTTTCATCGTTCAGAAGCTTATTGTATTCAGAGGCAATATCTATCTTTTTAACGATAAATCCCGAATCATAGATATAATCGCGAAGCGCCTGAGCCTTACCGTAGTCCTCATTCGAGGTCGCGGTATTGCTTCCTATCTCGTAAGCGCCGATCTCCTCGCCGTGACCGTATGCAAAATATGCAACAGGACTCTGACCTGCCACGCTCATTATCATCGAAGTAAATCTGAGCTCACCGTTAAAGCCCAGTACGTAGTGCGAATCGGTATCAAAAGAATAGAAATAATCCCTGCTTGCAATACGGAAATTGTGATGAACTATCGGTTCTCCGTTGGCATCAAGAACAGTATTACCGTTTTCGTCCTTTTCGGGAACGGCATTATCAACTATTACCTTCTGTTTATTAAAGGTCATAGAAATACTTAGCTTATATTTTTCAAGAAGTTCGGCATCTTCGCTTATATCAAGATGCTTTACGTTTATAAAATCGTATTTTTCGGAATACACGGTAGCAAGCTCGTATATATGCTTCATTCCCCAGAGATCCGAGGTGTTTCCGGTCTGCTCCACACTGTAACCGAATCCCGCGTTTTGAAGCTCGTCCTTATCTGCAAGAAAATATATTGTTATATCATTATCCGAGTTTTCGATAGACGAAAGAGAATCCTCTGTAATCTCGGTGATCTCGGTATAGTTTGTTTTAGTCAGATCGAGATAAAGAATATTTTTTGACGCGATATAGGTAACGAGAATATTAAGAAGGAATACCGCAAGTAAAACAGCACAGGTAATCAGCGCAAAAAGCGATCTTTTCCCAAATTTATCGTATCTCATTTTAATCTCCATTTATTTTTTATAGACTATGTGATCCTTGTGGAAATATCAGCTCCAACGACGCTTTTCATATACGCGTACGGTAAGGAAAAGAAATACAAAAGAAAGCGAAACATAGTAAAGAATTGCATTGAAATCGAAATATCCGTAAGAGAAGTTTACGAATCTGTCGAAAATAGAGATCCAGCTGAGCACGGCTCTTACCGCGTAACTATCGATATATCCGTTAAGCACGGTGGTAAATACGAAGAACGCGATTATAAGCATAGTTCCTATTGCCGCGATGAGCTGATTTTCTGTGAGTGAAGAAACGAAAACGCCGATCGCTATGCAGGCTCCGCCTACCAGAAGTATCGCTATGGCGTTGCCGAGAATTATAGCGGTGTTAGGCTCTCCGTGAGAGTAAAGCGCGATGAAATCAAGGCAGGAGAACAGAAACGTTCCTGCAAATACCGTATAAGCCGCGAAGAATTTAGCGGCAACCATACTCATAAGACTGATCGGCGCGGAAAGAAGGAGCGACTCGGTGCGCAGACGTCTTTCGTCCGAAAAGAGCTTCATAGTGAGTAGCGGCAAAACTATTATAAAGAGCATAAGGAGCATAGAAAAATAGCTTCCCACGCTGCTTGCCTCACCCGCCTGAATAGTGGTATATGAGAAGAGTAATCCGCTAACACAAAGAAAAGCGGCTATAAATATATATCCTATCGGGGAAATAAAGTAGGAACGCAGTTCCCTTTTATATATCGCAAACATTTATCTGACCGTTGTTCCTCAAAAAAACAGAGGAAATCCTTTCGTTTTAAACTGTTATCGTAAGAGCGATTATTTAGACTCGTTATTGCCCGAAAGATCGATCTCGATCTTTTTACCCTTGCCAACGAGTGATTTTCTATTTTTAGATTTTTTCTGTTTTTTGGTAGGCTCGGGAGTATCGACGACTGCGATGAATATATCTTCAAGATTTATTCCAAGTGCTTCGATTCCGATTATTGCCCAGCCGCGTGCCGCAAGAGCGTTGAAAAGCGTTTTTCTGATGTCTATTCCGGGCTCGCTTTCTATGAGGTAAGAGGTACTGTCAAGCTCGTGCGTGCCGAGCACGTCAACGTACGAAACGCCCGGAAGTCCCTTGATAAGCGAGAGCACCTCTTTTTGCGGTCCGCATATCTTAACGCTGAGTCTGCGATTTCCGTCAACTATTTTTGAGATATTCTCGGTCTTCTCGTTGGCAACTATCTTACCTTTATTTATTATAACTATGCGATCGCACACCGCCTGAACCTCGGGAAGAATGTGTGTCGAAAGAATTACCGTATGGTTTTTTCCGAGAGTCTTTATAAGATTTCTTATTTCGATAATCTGCTTAGGATCAAGTCCTACGGTAGGCTCGTCAAAAATGATTACCTTAGGATTGTTTATAAGAGCCTGCGCTATTCCGACTCTCTGACGGTAACCCTTCGAAAGATTTCTGATAACTCTGTTTAATACGTCGCTGATCTTGACCGTATCGCAAATATCTTTCAGATGCTTTTCCCTGTCAAGCTTACAGGAACGCATATCGTATACGAAATTCAGATATTCCTTTACCGTCATTTCGAGATAAAGAGGCGGGAGCTCGGGAAGATATCCGATATTACGCTTTGCCTCTATCGGATTTTCGAGAATATCTATTCCGTTTATAAGAGCCTTTCCAGACGTTGCCGAAAGACAACCGGTAATTATGCTCATCGTCGTTGTTTTTCCCGCACCGTTCGGTCCGAGGAATCCAACGATCTCGCCTTCCTCTACGGAAAAGGTTATTCCGCCTACTGCGGTCTTATCTCCGTACTTTTTTACCAGATTTTCGATTTGTATCATTATATATGACCGTACCTTTCAGTTTTCTGATTATATAAACAAGCTATGCTTTATTTTTATCATATGTTTGTGAATTTGATGTGATTTTCGGTATATTAGAGCATTATTGCCGCTTTCATCGTACCTCTCACACCCTTTGAAGCCCTATGCGAAAAGAAGAGAGTGCTTTCGCAGGCTGTGCATCTTTTCGAAACGCTTATATTTTCTATGCAGAGTCCCGCTTCAAGAAGTATCTCGCCGTTCATCGAAACAATATCCGCGTGAAGGTGTCCGTTTACATCTTTCTTTATATGTCGCGTAGCGAAATCCTTACCGCAAAGCGAGATAACCGAATCGAGAAAATCCTCGCCGACCTCGTAGCAACACGGGTGAATACACGGTCCGATCGCGGCGTTTATGCTTTTTACGTCTGCGCCGAGCTCGACCATTTTCCGAACGCCCTCTGCGGCAATAGATGCGGCGGTTCCGCGCCAACCTGCATGAATTGCGGCAATTACGCCGTTTTCGCGGTCTTCGAGCAGTATCGGTGTGCAGTCTGCAACCGAAGCAGAAAGTATAATTCCCTTTTCTCTGCTTACAAATCCGTCAACACCCTCAAAATTTTTTCCCGCATCGTCGACGTTTACAGTCTTGACGTTTGCCGAGTGTACCTGAGATGCAGTAACAAGATGTGCGCGGTCGCTACCGAATATTTTTGCAAATATTTCGAGGTTCTTGTGCACGTTCGCGTCGTCATCTCCGCGTCCGAAGGAGAGATTAAGACTTGCATAAGGCGCATCGGTACTTACGCCGCCAAGACGCGTTGAAAAGGCGTGCGGACAGGAGATATTTTCAGATTTAAAGATCTGCACTCCGCCCACGCTTGTAAAATAAAATCTATCCGAAAAAATCATATCAGGTTATACCTATTTTTTGAAGTCTTATATCCTTACCGACGAATTTAAGTATAAGCGACTCTCCGAAAAGTCTTGACGCTATTCTGTCGCCGTATTTTTTCTGCATTTCGGCAAGCGAAAGATTGGTATTGAGCATTACCTGCTTTTCATTCATAGATCTCGTATTTATAAGATTATAGAGCGAAGAAACCGTAAACTGAGTTATCGGCTCTGTACCGAGATCGTCTATTATGAGAAGATCGCAGTCAAAATATCTCTCGGTAGGTATCGAGAATTTTGAATTCTGCTTTCCAAATCGCTCATTCTCGAAGGAAGCGAAAACGTTAGTCGCGGTATCATAGCAAACGTCAAATCCGCGTTCTATAACTCTTCCTGCAATAGCGGTGGAAAGATGAGTCTTACCAAGACCTGTATCTCCTATAAGAAGCAGGTTTTCGCTCTTCGAGGAAAAGCTGTCGGCGTAATCCTTGCAAATATCGAATACGGTCTGCATATTTTCATAGATCTCGCCGTTATATTTGAAATAGTCGAGAGAATAGCTGTCGAAGGTCTGCATATCTACAAGACGTCCGAGTCCGGATCTCTTGCAGGTTTCAATAGTCAAAGCCTTTTTGAAGCATTCGCAGAGGCGAGCATTCTGATCGTAGCCTGTATCCTTACATTTAGAGCATTCAAATCTCGGCGACGTATGGTCTGGCATATATCCGAGAAGCGCGAGGCAATCTGCTCTTTGCATTTGAAGCTCCTCGTTATTTCTGCGGATCTTTTCGAGCTTTGCCTCGATTCCTTCGCGTCCCTGCGCGATAGCTTCCATTATCGCAACGCCTGTTCCTGCAAGCGCAACATCAATCATTTTTATTTCGGGACATTTCCTTACAACGTCTTCAAGACGCTTTTCGGCATCGTCGATCGCCGCCGAGCGTTTAGCACTGAAATCGTCCATTACTTTTTTGAACGCATCGCTGTTATAAGCCATTTTGTGACCGATCCTTTCCTCGTTTTGTCGCGAGCTTTTACTGCTTTTTCATACGTTTTTGTGCTCTCGTGCGCGAGCTTGAAAGTATAGCCTCCTCTATGGGATCGCTACCCGTGCCCGAAAGTCTGACAGGCGAAATATCGCTTTTGGTCTTTCTGTATTTTTCTATCGACTCCATTACCTGCTGCGCGGTAGTATGTCCCGCATCACGCCAATTGGTAAGTACCTTGTTCATATACGGCATTGATGCTTCCTTGCCGTTATCTATCATAACCTCGTAAGCAAGCTCGATAACATCTTCGGGATAGTTAAACTGTGCCCACTGCTCGATAAATCTCGTTTCCTTTGCGGTAAGCTTTCTCTCGCCGATACCGAAAAGCCGTCTGACGAAGCCTTCAAGCGTAGCTATCTCTTCAAGATGCTTTATCTTCTTTTCAAGCTCACTTACCGTAGTGATACCCTGATCGTAAAGCTCGCGAGCAATTTTATCCACGTAAGGAACGGAAGATTTACTGATACCTGCCGCGTATTTGCAAAGACGCTCGATATATTCATTATCAAGGCGGTAATAGTCTGAGAGCGAAATTATTCTGTTTATCTCAATAAGGGTAAACATCTTTCCGAGAATACGCTGACAGGAGTCAACGAGTCCGCCGAGTCTTGAATTTTGTGCGAATATCCGCTCTATTTCCTCACCCGTATAGCTCGGAGTATCCTTGCCCGATTTTACTACGGTAACTGTGCGCTCACCCGATTTTTTAACTCTTACGGATATATCGCACGCAGTTTTCTCGTCAGACGAAACAAGCTTATTGTCGCAGAGGAATTTGAGCGCGGCGTTTATCTCCTCGACGCTCGCCGAAAGAGCGTTTGCCGCCTCCTCGCTCGAGAAATTATCTCTGAACATTTTTTCAGACGCGAGAAGCACGAGCAGCTTTATTTCAAGCGAAGATGCGCTATGTAGAATATTAAGCGTTTTTTCGGGCAGAGATATTACTCCGTTTCCGAATTCAATGTTTAATTTCATATCGTCTTTTCTTTCATAAAATTCAGATTTTTTGCTCGTTTCTCTTTATATCGAAGCAAAGTGTCATAAATGAATCTACGAGGTGAACGTCCCTAACCGCTACTTTATCGCTATCAAGACCGAGTTCTGCCTCCGAGAAATTCCAAATTCCCTGTACTCCGAGCTCTGCGAGCTTTTCGGCAACCGTAACTGCCGCGTCCGAGGGAATTGCAAGTATTGCCACGTCAACGCGGTTTCCTGCCCAGAAATCCTCCATATCGTCCATATGCTTTACCTCGCAGCCGTTTATCTTCTCACCGACAAGCTCGGGGCGTATATCGAACAGGCATTTAAGGAACATACCCGTATGAGAAAATGAGGACGAGGTAGCGATAGCTCTTCCGAGGTTTCCTGCGCCGATTATTACGGTGTTGTAGCAGTCGTTATTTCCGAGAATATCTCCTATACAGTCGCAGAGATTTTTCGTATTGTATCCGTATCCCTGTTGACCGAAGCCTCCAAAATAGTTAAGATCCTGTCTTATTTGCGAGGCAGTGGTTCCCATAAGTCGGGAAAGGGCGAGAGAGCTTATTCTGTACTCGCCCTTTTCCACGAGTTGACTGAGATAACGGTAATATCTCGGCAGTCTGTTTATAACAGCCTGAGGTATTTCATTTTTCTTGTTGAAGTCAGCGCCTTTCAGGGGTTTTGACATTGTCATATCTCCGTATCTTAGAATATTTAAAGTGATTTGAGAGTTTCGGTTACGTAATCTGCGAACTGCTCACAGGTAGCACCGGTATCACGTCCCGTAACGGTGAGCTTCTTTTCGATAAACATACATTTATCAAGTGCCGCGGAAAGCTTATCAGACTCTGCCTGATAGCCGATATGCGAAAGAAGAAGAGCTGCCGCGCGAAGAGTCGAGCAAGGATCTGCATACTGTGCGCGTCCTTCCTTGACCATTCTGGGTGCGCTTCCGTGGATAGCCTCGAACATCGCGTATTTCTTACCGATATTAGCACTTCCTGCGGTTCCTACGCCGCCCTGGAATTCTGCCGCCTCGTCGGTGATAATATCTCCGTAAAGGTTAGGAAGAATGAATACCTGGAAGTCTGTACGGCGCTTCTCGTCAACGAGCTTTGCGGTCATAATGTCTATGAACCACTCGTCGGTCGTGATCTCGGGATATTCCTTTGCGATCTCCTCGCAGATACGAAGGAATTTACCATCAGTCGTCTTAATGACGTTAGCCTTGGTAACGATTGAAACGCGCTTTTTGCCGTTTGCACGCGCAAATTCAAATGCAAGACGTGCAATTCTTTCGGTTCCCTCAGTGGTGGTTACACAGAAATCGAGTGCAAGATCGTCTGTAACGTTTACACCCTGACTTCCGACCGCGTAGCTTCCCTCGGTATTCTCACGGAAGAACGTCCAGTCTATTCCCTTTTCGGGCACCTTTACGGGGCGCACGTTTGCAAAAAGGTCGAGCTCCTTACGCATAGCAACGTTTGCGCTCTCGATATTTGGCCAGGGATCGCCTGCGCGAGGTGTGGTCGTCGGCCCTTTAAGTATAACGGTACACTTTTTGAGCTCTTCGAGAACGTCCTCGGGAATAGCCTTATTTTGCGCCGCTCTATTTTCGATGGTAAGTCCGTCGATTACCTTGAACTCTACCTTTCCTTTTTTAACCTCGCCGTCCAGAAGATATTCGAGAACCTTCATAGCCGCGCCGGTGATTACCGGTCCGATTCCGTCGCCTCCGCAAACGCCGATTATTATTTTATCGAGCGATTTATAGTCAACGGTTTCCTTAGAGGAATTGATGCGCTCAACTCTTTCAAGCTGGGATTCGAGAAGCTTTCTGTACTTCTCGACCGCACCGTTGATCTCTTTTGCATATTTTTCCTTTACGATCACTTTGTCTGCCATTGTTTTTGACCTCACTTTATAAAAATTTTATTGCTTAAACATAAAATGTTTTTTCCGTATAGTGTTAAAATTTTGCTTTGTGCAAAATGTAAAATGTATATTCGGTTTAATTTTCTTACTTCGATTTAATGAAGTATTCCACAAAATCCACAGAGTTTTCCACAACTTTGCCCGACATATCCGATCTTTTATCGAGAAAACCTATCAAAACTCGGTGTTTGAGCGAGTGAATAAATCTTTTTAGTATTTTGCATAAACAGAAAAATATACATTTCAGCTTGCCTAAAAGCAGTTTTGATGCAAAATCCTTTGTGTAAAATCACAATTTTTTCAGGTCACCTGAAAAGAGAATGCATTAAGCGAGCTGCCTGCGATATTTCCTGCGATATATTCGTGATAGCCCTGTGCCGCGATCATCGCTGCATTATCTCCGCAGAGCGATTTTTCGGGTATGCAGAGCCGTATTCCATTTTCCTCTGCAAACTCTGCCGCCGCGGTGCGAATATGCGAATTAGCGGCAACTCCGCCTGCGATAACGAGTGTTTTAAAGCCGTAAATATCGTGCGCCTTTTTGAGATTTGTGATTATTGCCTTAACGACTGCCGCCGAAAACGATGCCGCAATATCGGCGTGCGAGATCTCGTTTCCGCGTTGTCTTTCGGTGTTTACATAATTTATTACCGCAGTTTTTAGTCCGCTGAACGAGAAATCAATACTGTCGGGAAGCGCAGGACAAGGGAGCTTTATTGCATCTGCATTTCCCTGGTATGCAATAGTGTCCATTATAGCGCCGCCCGGATAACCGATACCGAGAAGTCTTGCCACCTTATCGAAGGCTTCTCCTGCGGCGTCGTCACGCGTTCGACCGACGGTTATATATTCGGTAGGACTTTTTACATCTATCATAGACGTATGTCCGCCTGACGCGACGAGCGCAAAGAACGGTGCTTCAAGTCCCTCATGGGAATAATATGCCGC
>JAZOSN010000030.1:0-47530 GCA_045657105.1 Eubacteriales bacterium | reverse complement strand
CCCTAAAACCCTCAAAAACTTTTACGAAAAAAGGCTTTAAGGGTCTGATCAAAATTTTTTAGTAAAGTTTTTGAAATTCCAAGAAACTTTTTCCAAAAAGTTTCTTGGTGGGGTCAAGGGGCAAAGCCCCTTGTTAAACGAGGTTCTCGAGTGTTGCTATCTTTGCCGCGCAGACGAGAACCGAAACTGCGATTTTCAGCTCGTCAACAGGCGGAAACGTCGGTGCAATACGGAGAACACTGTCGTCTGGATCCTTTCCGTAAGGGAAGGTCGCGCCCGCGTTTGTGAGCGTAACTCCGGCATTTTTGCAGAGCTCGAAGGTTCGGCTCGCACAACCCTTGTCAAGATAGAGCGTGATGAAATATCCGCCTCTCGGATTTGTCCAGTGAGTATTGGGAAGGCAGGAGAGCTCGCTCTCGAACGCCGAAAGAACCGCTTCGAATTTCGGGCGAAGGATCGCCGCGTGACGTTTCATATGCGCTTTAAGACTGTCGAAGTCTTTGAGAAATTCGACGTGACGGAGCATATTCATCTTGTCAAATCCGATGGTCTGTACGGTGAGGATCGACTTGATAAACTCGATGTTTTCCTTGCCCGAAACGATAGCAGAGATGCCCGATCCGGGGAAGGTGACCTTTGAGGTCGATGCAAACATTATAAAAATATTCTCGTTGCCTGCTTTTTTCGCCTCGTCGTAGATACTGAGAAGCTTATCGCCCTCGTCGTAAAGATCGTGAACGACGTACGCGTTGTCCCAGAAAATCCTGAAATCGTCTGCCGCAGGCTTCAGCTTTGCAAATCGGCGGACCGTTTCGTCCGAATAGGTATATCCGTCAGGGTTGGAGTATTTCGGAACACACCAGATGCCCTTGACAGAGCTATCGCCTTCGACGTATTTTTCAACGAGATCCATATCAGGTCCTTCGGGAGTCATGGGAATATTTATCATCTCTATTCCGAAGGTTTCGGTTATTGCAAAATGTCTGTCATAGCCGGGAACCGGGCAGAGGAATTTGATCTTGCCCTGTCTGCACCAAGGGGTTGCACCCTTGTAGGATCCGAAGAGCATCGCACGCGCGATGGTATCGAACATAAGGTTGAGGCTCGAGTTTCCGCATACTATAACGTTCTCGGCAGGAGCTTCGAGAATAGTTCCGAAGAGGCGCTTTGCCTCGGGAATACCGTCGAGAAGCCCGTAGTTGCGGCAATCGGTGCCGTCGTCGGCGATGGGCGAGGAAACGTCCACCTGCATATCCACCGAGAGCTCGAGCTGATCTGCGCCCGGCTTACCTCTTGCCATATTCAGACTGAGCTTCTTTTCAAGGAAGCCCTCATATATTTTACGCTCCTTTTCAAGCTCTTTTTCGAGCTCGGGGCGCGTCATTTGTGAGTAGTTCATTTTTATTTCTCCGTTTAATTTACTGCTTTATCAGAATTCTGCGTTTCCTGTCGTTCTCGGGAAGCTTTCTACGTCGCGTATGTTTGACATACCGGTAACGTACATAATAAGACGCTCAAACCCAAGACCGAAGCCGGCGTGCTTCGTACCGCCGTAGCGACGAAGCTCTGTGTACCAGGAGTAGGTTTCCTTGTCAAGACCGAAGCGGTCGAATGCCTCTTCGAGATAATCGACTCTTTCCTCACGCTGAGAGCCGCCGATAAGCTCGCCGACACCCGGAACGAGAAGGTCCATAGCGGCAACGGTTTTTCCGTCGTCGTTCAGGCGCATATAGAACGCCTTGATTTCCTTGGGCCAGTTGGTGACGAATACAGGACGTCTAAAATACTTTTCGGTGAGGTATCTTTCGTGCTCGGTCTGGAGGTCTTCTCCCCAACCGACGGGATATTCGAAGCTTTCTCCGCTCTTTTTGAGGATCTCGATAGCCTGCTCGTAGGTGCAGACTGCGAAATCCGAGCTTACGATGCCTTCAAGACGCTCGATAAGTCCCTTGTCAACTCTGAGGTTGAAGAACTCGAGCTCGTCGCGGCACTCGGTGAGAAGCGCACTGATGACGTATTTGAGCATTTTTTCAGCAAGCTCCATATCGTCGGAGAGATCGGCAAAGGCGATCTCGGGCTCGAGCATCCAGAACTCTGCCGCGTGACGGGGAGTGTTTGAACGCTCTGCTCGGAAGGTCGGGCCGAAGGTATATACCTTGCCGAACGCCATAGCGTAGGACTCAACGTTGAGCTGACCTGAAACGGTGAGGTTGGCGCTCTTGCAGAAGAAGTCCTGACTGTAATCGACGCTTCCGTCGGGATTTCTCGGAATGTTGTCAAAATCAAGGGTGGTTACCTTGAACATATCGCCTGCGCCCTCGCAGTCCGAGGTCGTGATAAGCGGAGTGTGAACGTAGATAAATCCGTTCTCATAGAAAAATCTGTGAAGTATCTGAGCTGCCATACTGCGAACGCGGAATACTGCCGAGAAAAGATTGGTTCTCGGACGCAGGTGCGGCTTTGTACGGAGGAATTCAAGCGACTGTCCCTTTTTCTGCATAGGATAGTCGGGAGTAGACGTTCCTTCTATCTCGATAATTTCCGCTTTGAGCTCGAAGGGCTGCTTTGCCTCGGGGGTAAGCACGAGAGTACCCGTGATGCAGAAGGATGCGCCGACGTTCTGCTTTGCTACCGTTTTGTAGTTTTCAAGCTTTTCGGCTTCGAAAACGACCTGAAGATTTTTGAAGCAGGAGCCGTCGTTAAGCTCGATAAATCCGAATACGTTGCTCGCACGGATAGTTCTGCACCAACCTGCGACCGTTATCGTTTTCCCGTCGAAGGACGAGGGATCGTTAAAAATTTTAGTAATTTCTGTTCTTTTCATTTCATTTCTCCTGATACTGAATGTTGTAATTTCTGTTCTTATATGTTATAATACCTTCATAAGGAACGATTTATAAAGGATTTTTGCTATGGAAGTAAAAAGATTTTCGAAAAATGACAGCGGATTTATCTGTGAAAACTGCGGAAAAGAGGTAAAGCCTCTCGGTAAGAGCTCGCGCGATCACTGCCCGTTCTGCCTCTGGTCGATACACGTTGATATAAATCCGGGCGACAGAGCCAACGAGTGCAGAGGACTCATGGAGCCTGTGTCTGCCGTTACCGATCCGAGAAAAGGGTATATAATCATATACCGTTGCACAAGATGCGGTGAAACTCACAGAAACCGCGCGGCGCACGACGCGGCGGTTCAACCTGACAGTCTTAAAAAGCTCATTGCGCTTACCGCGATGCACTGAAAACAAAAAAAGATCCCGGAAAACGTAAAAACGTTATCCGGGACGAACTGTTCTTAGTCCGCGGTGCCACCCGCATTGATGCGACCTGCGCATCCACTTTCAAATATTTCGTTTTGAAAAACCGAGTGTTCCCTGACTTACTACTCTCCCGACCGCGCTTTCAGCCTACGACGCGGACTCTCTGACGGGGTTTCCACAAAAGCAGATTCTCTTACCGTTTATTATATATCCGACAGCTCTTTTTGTCAAGAGTTTTCGGGTAAAAAGTACATAAATAGCATAGGCGATTTGATGAAAAAGACAAAATAAATGTAAATTTTTAAAAAAGGTAAAAAATATATTGCAAAAAGGAAACAAATGTAGTATAATTACAAAAGTAAATAATGCAGAGGTATTCTCTGAAATAATTTGGAGGCATTTATGGAATTTGTCGAATACAAGCGCTTTGCCGCTTTCTTTAAAGAAAATTACGATAAGATCACTAAAATTATGATTATCGTCGGAATTGCTCTTACCGTTATCGGAGGTATTCCCGCACTTCTCGGATTTTGCTACGTTGCGGGCTTTTACGATCTTAGACTTTATTTCCTTATCGTCGCAGTTGCAGGCGTAGTTACATGGGCTATGGGATCGGGAAGAGTAGTAAAGGAATATGAATTTGACGACGTATTTTACAGAGTTTCGCGCGAGATCAAGGATCAGTGCGAATCCAAATTCGGATATGCGGACGATCTCAAAAATGCAGTTATGTTCGAGGGCTTTGTAATCGACGAGGATAGTGCATCGAAGGTAAGAAAGTTCAGTGCAAAGAACGTCGCTCCTCTCGGAAGAGTTTGCTACGTTTACTCCCGCAAGGAAAAATTCTACGTATTTACCCGTACCTTCTCGTTCACCGAGGAATTCGTTGAGGATAAGGAATACGACGTGCATTACAGCTCGATCGCAAGTGCAGAGTATATTACCTCTGAGTTTGCAAACGACGTTACCGTGAACAAGATCCTGGTTAAAGACTCTGAAAAGACTCTTCTTGAAGCGTTCGTTATGGTAAGTGACTACAATAGTGAAACCTTCCCTGAGAACGTTATCCACAAGAGAAATCATATTATGTCGAGAATGTAAAAAACGACGCGGAGCGTCGTTTAGCAAGAAATCGCACCGAAAGGTGCGATTTTTGCACCACCAACGCCTTCGGTGTCGCACAGCAGTTTGCTTTGCAAACTGCGCCCTGCGAAAAGGATTTGATTTCCTTAACCGAAATTTTATTCAAAATACCGAAAACTCGCCAAGTCGGCGAGTTTTTTGTTATCTTGACAAATCTGTTGCCGCAAAAAACTTGACATACAACTCATCGAGTGATAAAATATAAGGAAAAGAATTATAAATACCAAAGGGCAGGCAGCTTTAATGAAAATAATTGAGGTGAAAACGGGCAAGCCGTATCAGATAATCGTAGAGCGAGGCGCGCTTGACAGGCTCGGAGAGGGCGTAAAGCGCACGACAAAGGCAAAAAAAGTTATGGTCGTTACCGATGAAACGGTAGAAGGGCTTTATTTTGCTCGCGCAGAAAAATCTCTTAAAGATGCGGGACTTGACGTTTGCAAATTTGTGATAGCTCCCGGCGAAAAATCAAAATGCACGGAAAATCTAGTAAGGCTATGGGAAGTTCTTGCCGAAAACGAAATAACGAGGAGCGACGTTATCGTCGCGCTCGGCGGAGGCGTTGTCGGCGATCTTGCGGGCTTTGCCGCGGCAACCTTTCTTAGATCGATAAAATACGTTCAGATACCTACGACGCTCCTTGCTATGACCGATTCCTCAGTCGGCGGCAAGACCGCGGTCGATCTTCGGGCAGGAAAAAACCTCGCAGGCGCGTTTCATCAACCCTGTCTTGTGCTCTGCGATCCCGAAACGCTCGGAACGCTTCCGCGCGAGCATTTTCGCGATGGAATGGCGGAGGTCATCAAGTACGGTATGATAAACCGCCCCGAGCTTATCGACAAAATATATGCATACACTCCCGAAAACAAAGAGGCTCTTGACGAGATAATCTCGATCTGCATTGAGGATAAGCGCGATATTGTTTCAAAGGACGAGTTCGACTTCGGACTCAGAGCGCTCCTCAATTTCGGTCACACTCCCGCGCACGCGATCGAGCTTCATTCAAACTACAAGATCACCCACGGAAGCGCGGTGGCTATCGGTATGGCGATCATGACTCGCGCGTCTGTAAAAATGGGACTTTGTGACGAGAGTGCTCTTGGCAGCCTTCTTCCTCTGCTTGATAAATTCTCCCTTCCGAAGGATACCGAGTTTACCGCCAAGGAACTCGCGGACGGCGCGCTTGGCGACAAGAAGAGAACGGGTGACAGTATAAATATTATCCTCGCATACGGCGTTGGCGATGCAAGAATTTGCAAAGTGAGCGTCGGCGAGCTTGAAGAAATATTCCGAAAAGGGCTTGAAAAATGAATCAAAACAGAAATAGCTTTGGAAGAAATATAACGTTCACCACTTTCGGCGGATCGCACGATGAATTTATTGAGGCGAGAGTGTCGGGATTTCCGAGAGGTCTTGCGATAGACAAAGAAAAGCTGCTTAAATTTATGGCACGCCGCGCCCCCGGAAATTCCGCCTTTGCCACTCCGAGAAAAGAGAGTGACGAGCCGATATTTATCTCGGGCGTTGACGAAAATCTCGTTACAAGCGGCGACGAGATTGTGATAAGAATTTACAGTAAGAATATGCGCTCGTCGGCATATAACGACGTTCACGATATACCGCGTCCCTCGCACGCCGACTATCCTGCTATGGTAAAGTACGGCAGTGACGTCGATCTTCGCGGCGGCGGACACTTTTCGGGCAGACTGACCGCGCTTTTCTGCGCTTTCGGCGGAATTTGCATGCAATATCTCGAAAAGCACGGCGTTTCTGTGTTTTCTCACATTTATTCGATACACGGTGTCAAGGACACGCCTTTTTCTCTGAGTGACGTCGGAGAAAAGGAAAAAAGCGCGCTTGAAGGCTCGCTTTTCCCGGTGCTCAGTGAAGAGGCGGGCGAAAAAATGCAGGAAAAGATAGCCGAGGCGAGAGCTGACGGAGATTCTGTCGGCGGAGTTATCGAATGTGCGGTGACGGGGCTTCCCGCAGGACTCGGAGAGCATATGTTTGCAGGTGTCGAGGCTCGCATTTCCGAGATGATATTTGCCGTTCCTGCGGTCAAGGGAATAGAGTTCGGACTCGGTTTCGGATCGAGCGAGATACTCGGATCGCAGAATAACGATCCCTTCGTGACCGACGGAAAAACGATAAGAACAAAGACCAATAACTGCGGCGGAATTCTCGGATCAATGACGAGCGGAGAACCGGTAGTGTTCAGAGCAGCTATGAAGCCGACGCCGTCGATAGCAAGGGAGCAGGACAGTGTATCTCTTTCGAAAATGGAGAATGTGAAGCTGAGTATCGTCGGACGGCACGATCCGTGCGTGGTTCCGAGAGCGGCGGCGGCAATTGAGGGCGCGACGGCAATCGCGGTGCTCGATCTGATGCTTGACGATCGGTCTTAACGCTTTCGATCTACTCTAAAACATCTACCGTCTTAATTTTTAGTAAAGTTTTTGGGAAAGTCTGAAAACACTTTTTACAAAAAGGGTTTTCAGAAAAGTTTTTGAATGAGGTTAAATTGATTTGCAAGCAAATCAATTGGAAAAACTTTTTACAAAAAGTTTTTCTGCAAAAAAGTTTTATGCAAAAAGAAAAATTCAGAGCAGGGCTTCTCGGAAGGAAGCTCGGTCACAGCTACTCTAAAATAATACATAAATACCTTGCCGATTATAGCTACTCGATGTTTGAGCGCGAGGAGGACGAGGTCGGGGATTTCATTAAAAACGGACCGTTTGACGCGATAAACGTGACCGTTCCATATAAAAAGACGGTAATCCCGTTTCTCGATGAGCTTTCCGAAATCGCGAAGGAACTCGGAGCGGTAAACACGGTCGTTCGTAGGGCGGACGGAACTCTTTACGGAGATAATACCGATTTTTACGGATTTTCCTATATGCTCGACCTTGCGAAAATAGAGGTTTGCGGCAGGAAGGCACTCGTTGTCGGAGCAGGCGGAGCATCGGCTACCGTTTGCGAGGTTCTGAAAAGACGCGGGGCGAGTGAGATCGTCGTTTTGAACAGTAAAAACAATACTCCCGAGAACGTTCAAAGGCATACCGATTCAAAGATCATAGTAAACGCTACGCCCGTCGGAATGTATCCAAATAACGAAGGTACTCCGATAGATATAACCCCGTTCAAGGAGTGCGAGGGCGTTGCAGATCTCATATACAACCCTGCGCGAACGAATATTATCTGCGATGCCGAGGACAGAAAAATAAAGTGCATCGGCGGACTTTCTATGCTCGTTGCACAGGCAAAGCGCGCCTGCGAGATCTTTCTCGGAAAAGAGATTGACGATAAGATTGTTCCCGAAATTACCGAGAAAATCGAAAAATCTCAGGAAAATATCGTGCTTGTGGGCATGCCGGGCTGCGGCAAAAGCACGCTCGCAAGACTTATCTCCGAGCGGCTCGGACGCGAGGTGATGGATACCGACAGTGAAATAGTAAAGACGGCAGGGAAGAGTATCCCCGAGATCTTCGCCGAGGACGGCGAGGAGCATTTCCGCGATCTCGAATCTAAGGTCGCGCGAAGCGCAGGAAAGCTTGTTGGTGCGGTGATCGCAACCGGCGGCGGAATTGTAAAAAGAGATAAAAACTACCGCGAGCTCCACAGAAACGGCAGAATAGTATTTCTTCATCGCGATATAAACGAGCTCGATACAGACGGCAGACCGCTTTCTCAGCGCGACGGCGTTGAGAAGCTTTATAAAGAAAGGCTTCCGCTTTACAGAGGCTTTGCCGATGTTGAGATCGAGGTATCAAATAACGTCGAGGAAACCTATCTGCGCCTTGTGGGCGCGCTCGGTCTTGAATAACTCGAAAGAAAGGTTATAATTATGAAAATACTCGTTATAAACGGACCAAATCTGAATCTTCTCGGACTCAGAGAGCCGCAGATATACGGCTCAAAAACCTATGCCGATCTCTGCGAGTTTATAAAAAGCTCGTGTGATGCGCTCGGTGTTGAGTGTGAGCTTTATCAGTCTAACCACGAGGGAGATATAGTCGATAAGATACAGGCGGCATACAAGGTCTTTGACGGACTTGTGATAAACCCTGCGGCGTATACACATACGAGCGTGGCTATACTTGATGCTATAAAATCGGTCGATATTCCGACTGTCGAGGTGCATATCTCGGACGTCAACTCGCGCGAGGAGTTCAGAAAGCACTCCTTCGTTTCGTACGTTGCAAAGGAGCGATTTATCGGGCTTGGATTTGAAGGCTACCGAAAAGCACTCGAGTTTTTGAAGGATTATCTTAAATAAAAAAGTAAAAGGCAGAGAATTTTCTCTGCCTTTTACCGTTCATTTATTAAGATATTTTTTGCTCTTACTACGCAGCGACTCCTTTATCAGAAGCGAGAGTACGTCCGAAAGCATCTTTTTCTTTTCCTTGTCAAATCGGTTTATCGCCGAGAGCATACCGCGAGCCTTGTCGATAGAATCTATCGAAAGATCGGTGAGAGTTTTTGCTCCGCTCGATTCGAGAAGCTCGAAAAAGGCTTCGGTGAATTCACGGCGCTCGTTGGGAGTGTAGGACGAAAGCCAGTTTTTTATCACCGCATCGTTTCTGAGATTGCGCTTTGAGCTTTCGGACAGAATGTCGAAATGATCGACGTCCACCTTCCACGTGAAGGCGTCGTGCTGATAAAGACCGATGGCGGTCGATTTTACGGTCTGGTAGTTCGTATCGTGACTCAGAAGCATACCTACTATCGAGTTTTCGGGAACAAACGTGAAAATTCGCTCGCCGAGCGCGTGATAGTTTTCGTTTTCCGTAATTGAGCTTGAAAATCCCGGTCCGTCGAAGCAGTAGATCGCACTGATTCGCTCTCTGGTTTCCTTGTCTGTGTGAAGAGATGAGAACATTGCGAGATTTCCGCCCTTTGAATGTCCGCCGAGTCTTATCGGAACGCTCGGAAATTTCGACGAGGCTTTGTCGAGAAAGGCTTTTGCATCAAGCTGAGCCGCGACCGTTTCCGAATAGCTCATACTGAAATCCTCTTTCCAACCGACGATCGTGTCGTCGGTGCCGCGGTAAGCGAGGAAAAGGTGACGGTCGCCCGTGTCGATCGCCATTGCAGAAAACTGCTTCTTTTCTTTTTCGTCTATCTCGCTCACGAAGGATATTACCTTCATATTTGCAAAGCGTCTGGTCTTTGCTGCGATCCTCATAATATCAAACACCGATTTCGGAATTATCAGTCCGAGCGATCTGTTTGCCCGTTCTTTATCGGCAAAAAATAGAGCGGAGAGCTTTCCGAGAGTGATAGAGTGCTCGAAATCATCGGATACCAGCCCGGAAAAATCAAGATATGAGATTTCGCTCAGTATAAGCGCGTCGATCTCGTTGAAGCGAGCGTGACGGACGCTTATATCTCCGCGCCATTTAAGATAATCAAAAAGGTTTGCCATAGCTTAGTTTCCTTTGAATATACCCTGATATGCTACTCTGTGACTGCCGTCCTCGAGATATATTGATCCGCAACGGACAAATCCGAGCTTTTCAAGGAGCTTTTGCATCGGAAGATTGTCAAGATGAGTGTCGATTTTAAGATTTTTTGCTTTTTCAAGCGCCCACGAAAGGCATAGGCTTCCGATCCCTTTTCCGCGCCCGAGATCTCCGACGCCTACGCGGTGAACGACTCCGTAAGGAAGAGTGTTCAGCCACTCGCCGGCAAATATTTTTCGGTAGGTCGGGTCGTCTGCGTCCTGCTCGAAATAAAACGCGGCAAGAATATCCTTTCCGTCGGTCACGACGTATCCGCCACCGCTCGGCGAAAGATCGGATCTTACCGTATCTGCGCCAGGATATGAGTCCCCCCACTGATCGGGATTTCCGCTTTTTTTCATAAACTCGCGCGCCTGCGAGTATATCTGCATAACCGCGTCAAGGTCGTCGGGAGTGGCTTTTCTTATATAAATTTCGTTTGTCATTTTTTCAGAACGAGCAGGTCGTAGGGCGAGAGCTCTACCTTGCCCGAGTATTTCTTTCCTGTTATCAGATCGGTCATTTCCTCTTTAAGAACGATAGATCCGCTTTCGTTTTTACATTCGGCAACGATAAGACCTTCCTCGTTTTCGCCCTTTCTCGGAGCTACTACGAGCGTTCCGCTTATCTCGTATCCCGAAACGCCTGCATCTGCACACGCCATATCAATTATCTTCTTCATATCATCGGGAGAGGGAGCCGTTCCGAGAATGTAAACTACACCCTTACCGACCTTTTTGCGAATAACGGTTGCCTTTCCGACAAGCGTGGGATAGCCGTCGGTGACGGTGACGAGCACGTCCTCGTCTGCCTCGAAAAGCTCGTACCATTCGTTGCCGACGAATTCCTCGCCGTTTTTCCAAGCGGTCTTAATGAGCTTATCTCTGTCGGGTGCCTCATAAGCCTGACGAACGCCTGCAAACTCTTCAAGCGTGTTGTACGGACGGTTTGTAAAGCGAGTCCCGATACCGCTTCTGATGTCGCTCATAGGACCGACCACCCAAACGCCGCCGTCCTCTACCCACTTGTGGATACGCTCGGTCAGATCGTCCTGATCAAGGCTCATCATATAGGAAGAGAAGAGAAGCTTGTAGGAAGAGAGATCCTTTCTCGCACCGATAACGTCGGGACGCAGTCCCGCGTTTACAAGGGGTGTATAGATCTTGTTGTAAATATGAGGTCTGTACTCAAATCCCGAAATTACAGACTGAGTAAGGAAAATATTCCAGTTGAGCGAGGTGAAGTGGAGCGCGACCTCAGTGTCTACCTTGGTGCCGTTTATGAAATCCGCGCACTTTTCAAATTCGTCTGCCGTGCGCTGAACTTCTTCAAAAATGTGAAGCGGTCTGCCCGAGGGAGCAAGGACGGAGCCGTGCATAAGCTCGTGACCTGCCCAGTGAGTACGCCAGAGCCAGTACATTGCAGCCTCACCGCCAAGCATAAGCGGAAGCCAGGTATTTATACGGCAGAAGCCGTAGGGCTTTAAATCTTGTCCGGTCTGCTCAGAGCCGTTCCAGCAGGTTGAGGTCTCGGTGTTCCAGAAGGGGCGGTCTTTGAGAGTACGCATATAGTCGTACCAGAAGCGCTGAACGTGGAGATCCTGCGGTTTGTCATAATGATTATACTGAATAATATCGCACTTTTCGGTAAGCGTTTCGTAGTCGACCGTGTTTACAGGCATCGTGTCGGTACCGATCGGTGCTTTTGTGTACTTTTTGAGTATATCCGCCTGCATACCGATATAATTCGAATGCGAGTCGCTCTGGAAGAGCCTGTATTCAAGCTTGATATGCGGATTGTGCCAAGCGTTGACGGGGATATTTACGTCGTTAAAGCTGGAATATTCCTGACTCCAAAGAGTAAGGTTCCAAGCTCTGTTCATGTTCTCGATAGTGCCGTATTTATTTCTCAAATGCTCTCTGAATCCGGCAACACATTCGGGGCAGGTGCAGTTTTGAGCGTTGATCTCGTTGTCGATCTGCCAACCGATTATGCGCTCGTCTGAGCCGAATTCCTCGCCCATTTTTTCGACGATGCGCTTTGAATATTCAATATAGTGAGGATTGTTTGAGCAGCAGTGGCGTCTTCCGCCGTGCAAACGGCGAACGCCGCTTTCGGAAAGAACGGTAACGTCGGGATAGAGGCGCGAGAGCCAGATCGGAGGAGTTGCAGTCGGAGTACAGAGAATTACCGAAATTCCTGCCGCAGACAGCTTGTCGATCGCTTCGTGCACCCACTTAAAGTTGTATTCACCGGGCTGAGGCTCCATTCTCGACCAAGCGAACTCCGCAATTCTCGCGCAGGTTACGCCTGCCTCGTTCATTTTTTGAATGTCGTGATCCATC
Organism: Eubacteriales bacterium; assembly: GCA_045657105.1. Classification (GTDB taxonomy): domain Bacteria; phylum Bacillota; class Clostridia; order Oscillospirales; family CAG-272; genus SIG672. The sequence continues at coordinate 35,287 of JAZOSN010000030.1, read as the reverse complement.
TCGGACTTGTCCCAGTCCTCGGGGTAGTAAGCGGCACCGATGAAGGGCTTCTTGTAACCGTTCATAATGATCTCTCACTTTCATATTACGCGACACATTGTCAAGCGCTATTTTTATAAATTATACCACACGAAAAAATAATTTCAATAATTTACCTTGAAATTGTAGTGAATTTTCAGAAATTTAATAATTAAGCGGACATCAAAGAAGAATTTTAAATTCTTGTTGACAAGCGCGTTTAAGTGTGATATAATGCAAGGGTCGAAAAGATATGCCGGTATGGCGGAATTGGCAGACGCAAGGGACTTAAAATCCCTCGGTGGCAACACCGTACCGGTTCGACCCCGGTTACCGGCATAAGAAAAAGCTCTTGCACTATGCAAGAGCTTTTTTCGTAAGCGGATATATAAATTCAAATTAAAAAGCCCCGAACCGTTTTCGGTTCGAGGCTTTATCGTTTTACCATTCAACTGCGGGCTTTTTGGTTGCGAGATATTTTCTGGGATTTACATCTGTGCCACGGTTGTTGATATCCACGAATCCGGTGAATACTTCAAAGTGAAGATGTGCTCCGGTAACCCAACCGGTGCTTCCCATATTTCCGATATGTTCGCCCTGATATACCTTGTCGCCCACCTTGACCGCGGGGCGTCTGCACATATGAGCGTATCTGGTTGCGACTCCGTTTCCGTGGTCGATTATGAGGTTCCAACCGTACGAGCCGCTACCGTGACTGCTCACGTAAACTACCGTTCCTGCGGCGGCTGCAACGATCTTGGGATTGCCGTTTCTTGCGATGTCAATTCCGTCGTGGTTCTGCCATTTTCCCGACAGATATCTGTTGCCCCATTCGGAGGTTACCCAACCGACGGTCGGCCAGATGAACTTTCCGCCGTCCCACGTGGTGGACTGAGTTCCGTAAACGGTTACCTCGTCAACAGGCTCTTTTGTGATTATAACGCTTTCGTCGATTCTCGTCGTGTTTATCAGACTGTCGCCTATGTAAACGTCCTCGTATTCAACGGTGCACTCACCGTCTTTACCCTTGATGTGAACGAAGTCGGGATCGTCGTCACCGTATTTAAGACCGAAATCGGTATCCGGTGCGCGAAGCTGCTCGAATTTCACGGTTTCTGTTTCGGTTCTTCTTACCGAGGTTACCGTAAGATCGGGAGAAACGTTCACAGGAGCACCGTCCGTGCTTCCGTAGAGTATCGCGTTATCTATGCTTTCGATTATATTACATACGGTATCGTCAAACTTATCTTCGAGCGACGTGCCCGATTCGCTTGCAGATACGATCGCACTGCTAAGCTCCTGTGTGCTCGATACGATCTTGTCGTTTTTCGCAAAGCTGAGAGCCGCGTAAACTGCCGAGATCTCACTGCGTGCCTGATCGTTATCGAATACGTACTTTACAATGTCAACAGCAAGCTGCTGGACCTCTTCCTTTTCGGAAACGGGGCAGTAGCCAATAACGTCCGATCCGACGTAAAGCGCGTAACACTCATCGTATAAAGCGAGCGTCTTTGTCATAAGAGCCTCGCAGATGTCCTCAACAGGAGCTGCCTGTGCAAGTGTTCTTATGGCAACGAGCTTTACCGAAAGATCATCGGCTATCGAGTGTGAGTAGCCGAGTCTGCCCGACATAACTCTCTCTACGGTGTTCGAGGCGAGGAAATAGTCGCCAAGGTCGTCGGTGATGCAGAGCATCTCGCCGTCCACCCAAACCTCGTAGAAAAGCTTTGCCGAATCGGTATCGCCGATACTCGACGGACCTTCGTCGGTGTTGCCCGAATCAAGGCTTTCGTTATTCAAAAAGATTACGGTGGAAGCCACCGCGATTATCGCGATTATTTGGAGTGCGATAAGCAGTATTCCAAACAAACGTGTCTTTTTCAACATAAAAATACCTCTCCTGAAATTTAGTACGCGGAGCCAAACGCTACGGGATATTATCGCCCGAACGTATCCGGATTAAACCGCATACGAGGTCATTATAGCATAAGCTTAGCCTATTGTCAAGTGTTTTTTCTGCGGTTTTACCCGATTTGAGTAGAACATACCGCGTTTTTGTCCTGTTTTAGGCGTTTTTGTCCTTAAAAGCTATTGAAAATCTCGCGGCGGCGTGGTAAAATACTAATGAAAAGAACTTTTTTGGAGCTATTATGATTTTGGAAGATAAAAATATCACGGTGGACGATCCCCATATCTACTTTATGAAAAAGGCGATCGAATATGCCTGCCTTGCAAAAGAAACGGCAGACGTGCCCGTGGGCGCGATCGTTGTATGCGACGGCGAGATCGTTTCCTACGGCTACAATCGCAGAGAAGGAAATAAAAACGCTCTTTCGCACGCCGAGATCGAAGCCATAAACGGAGCCTGTGAGAAGCTTGGCGGTTGGCGCCTTCACAGGTGCGACCTTTACGTAACGCTCGAGCCCTGCCCGATGTGCGCGGGAGCTATCATAAATTCGCGGATAAAGAACGTGTATTTCGGAGCGAGCGATCCGAAGGCAGGCGCGTTCGGCGGTCTTTTTGATATGAACTGCTTTGCGCTCAACCATCACCCGAACGTCGTGAGCGGCGTTTGCGAAAAGGAGTGCTCCGCGCTTCTCAGCGAGTTTTTCAGCGAGCTTCGCAAAAAGCGTAAGGAAGATGGAAATACAAAGAAAAAGTGGTCGTAAAACGAAAAGAGGAACGCCGAACTTTTGTCCGACGGTCGGCTTGTTTTTTTATTTAAGTAAGATTTCCGATAAGATCGGACATAGAGTACATACCGGCAGGCATGTCTACCATGAATTCTGCGGCGCGAAGTGCTCCGAGAGCGAACACCGAGCGCGAGTATGCCGAGTGAGAGATCGTCACCGACTCGTCCTTTCCGCCGAAAAGCACGCTATGCTCACCGACGATTCCGCCTGCGCGGACGGCGTGAATTCCGATTTCATTTTTCGGACGCGCCTCGCGGCGTTCACTGCGGTCGTAAACGTATTGCGGTGCCTCTTCGAGCGTTTCGGATATGGCGTCGGCTATCATAAGAGCGGTTCCGCTCGGAGCGTCAAGCTTTTTGTTGTGATGCGCTTCGATTATTTCAATATCGAAATCCTCGCCGAGCATAGCCGCCGCCTTCTTTGAAAGCTCTATCACGAGATTTATTCCGAGCGACATATTTCTCGAAAAAAAGATCGGAATATATCTCGAATATTCCTGCATAAGCGCACTCTCCTGCTGAGTATGTCCTGTTGTTGATACCACGATAGGCAGCTTTTTTGCTTTTGCATATTCAAGATACTCCGGGAGTGCGGCATGGAATGAAAAATCCACGATAACGTCGGCACTTTCATTGACCTCGGATATTTTCGAGTATACAGGATAGTCGCCTCTGCGCGCGGTGTTTACGTCAACGCCTGCGACGATCCTGAAATTCTCCTTTTCGGCGATTATATCCTCGAAGGCGTGTCCCATTCTGCCGTTTATTCCGCAAAAAATTATGTTAGTCATTTTTGACTCCTTGTTATTTGTAGCCTTATAATTTATCAGCCTCGGACACCTTAGCGTAACCGAGGCTGTTTTTCTTACTTTTTAAGTCCGAGCTCCTTCATTATCGAAACGAGCTTTGCGCGGTTCTGAGGCTCTACCTCGGAAAGAGGAAGGCGAAGCTCGCCCGAGCAGAAGCCGAGCTCTTCCATTACCGCCTTGATCGGCACGGGATTTACCTCGCAGAAGATAGCTCTTGCGAACGAATGGAGTTTGAGTTGAAGCGCGGCGCTCTCCTTGACCTTGCCGTCAAAATAGAGCTGGCAGATGTCGTGAGTTTCCTTCGGAAGAGCGTTTGCCATTACCGAGATAACGCCTTTTCCTCCGAGAGAAAGCATAGGAACGATCTGATCGTCGTCGCCGCTGTAAATATCAAATACGTCGCCAAACTCGTGAAAGAGGTCAACTATCTGAGAGAAGTTTCCCGATGCTTCCTTGACACCGACGATGTTCGGGTGCTTTGCGAGCTCTCTGTAAACCGGTGCGGTGATGTTGCAACCGGTACGCGAGGGTACGTTGTAAACTATGATAGGGCAGTCAACCGCGTCTGCGATAAGACTGTAATGCTTTATAAGACCTGTCGTGGTCGCTTTGTTGTAGTAGGGGGTAACGGTAAGAAGTCCGTCTGCGCCTGCCTGACTTGCAAAGCGCGAAAGCTCGACTGCATAGCTTGTGTCGTTGCTTCCGGTGCCTGCAATTACAGGGATACGTCCGTTTACCTTTTCGAGCGCGAATTCGAGGCACTTTTTATGCTCCGCGTCCGAAAGAGTAGCACACTCACCTGTCGTTCCGCAGATGATGATGGCGTCAGTGCCGTTTACTATCTGATACTCTATTATGTTGCCGAGAGCCTCGTAATCTACCTTATAATCCTTGAAAGGAGTTATGATAGCGACTCCCGAGCCTGTAAAAAGAGTTTTTTTCATTTTATTAGTCAATCCTTTCTCTGTGAGAGAGCGCTCTGAGGCGCTTTTTAAAAAAATGCAAAATTGGGTTGAAAAAATTGTTATATTATTGTATAATGAAACTTGTTGAGGCTAAAAAACGCCGATAACAAAATTTGCCGTATATTATAATAGCACAAACTGTTTTTTATGTCAAGGAGTTTTGCATTATTTTTCTTCAACTCTTTGACACAAATCGGCAGTTCTGAAAGGAAAATCTTATATGATAACGAATACAAAGGCCTTTACCGATCTTTCGGTCCATGATTTCTCGTACGAGCTTCCCGAGGAGCTGATCGCTCAGGAGCCTGTCGAGCCGCGCGACTCCTCGCGCCTTATGGTACTCGACCGCAAAAGCCAAAGTGTCAAGGATAAAATATTTCACGACGTTATAGATTATTTAAGCGAGGGCGACGTTCTCGTCATTAACGATTCGCGCGTTATTCCTGCCCGTATTTTCGGGGAAAAAGAGGGGAGCGGAGCACCTGTTGAAGTGGTTCTTCTCCGTCGCCGCGAGAGTGATCTCTGGGAGGTACTTACAAGACCGGGCAAAAAGACCAAGGTCGGTACTACCATTATATTCGGAGAGGGGCTTCGTGCTCACGTTGAACAGGTCGTCGAGGGCGGAAACCGCCTGCTTCGCTTTGAGTACAACAAAACGAAAGAGGATTTCTTTTCGATAATCGACCGACTCGGAATGATGCCTCTGCCTCCGTATATCACAAAGCCGCTTGAAGACAAGGACCGCTACCAGACGGTCTATGCAAACGAGCGCGGAAGCGCGGCGGCGCCCACGGCAGGACTGCATTTTACTACCGAGCTTCTTGAAAAAATAAAAGCGAAGGGCGTTAAGATAGCACCTGTTATGCTTCACGTCGGACTTGGTACGTTCAGACCTGTAAAGGTTGAAAAAATAGCAGAGCATACTATGCACAGTGAGTTCATAACGGTCACAAAGGAAAGCGCGGATATAATAAACGAAGCACGCGCAAGGGGCGGCAGAATAATCGCCGTCGGAACGACCTCCTGCCGCACGCTTGAAAGCGCGTCCGACGAAAACGGAGTCGTTCACCCTGTGTGCGACGATACAAAAATATTCATTTATCCGGGATATAAATTCAAAGCCACAGACGCGCTTATAACCAATTTCCATTTACCCGAAAGCACGCTTATTATGCTCGTTTCGGCACTTGCGGGACGCGAGTTCGTTATGGACGCGTACAAGGGCGCGGTAGAGAAAAAATACCGATTTTTCTCATTCGGAGATGCGATGCTGATACGATAAAGGATTTATCGTATCAGCAGGTAAAAGGTAAGAGTGAAAAGTGAAGAGGTAATGAAGATTTTCGCCAGAGGCGAAAATCAACCGAACTTATTCACTATTCACTTTTACTTCTTACTTCCCGTACACATTGGCGATGCGATGATGATCCTGTAAGGATCGGCGCGGATAAGAGGTAAAATTTAATGAAAATAAAAGAAAACGGATTTAAAAATGAAAATATGAAAAAGGCGGTTGGCGACTATATTTTCATACTTATAGGAACCTTCATAGTTGCGATCGGCATAGGAGTTTTTCTTGCTCCGAACAAGCTGTCCCCCGGTGGAGTTACCGCGGTGGGTACGGTACTTTTGCACCTTTTTAAGATAAGGCTCTCGATAACGAATATTGCGGTAAACGCTCTGCTTTTCATACTCGGATATAAGTATCTCGGAAGGCAGGCGGTCGTAAAAACAGTTGTCGGAATAGCCTCGCTTTCCGCTTTTCTTGAAGTGGTAAGCCTTATCCCGAAATACGAGGGCGATCTGATAATTGCCTCGATTACCGGAGGAGTACTTATGGGCGTCGGAGTCGGCTTTGTTATAAGACACGAGGGCTCTACCGGCGGAAGCGACTTTGCCGCGCTCATACTCAACAGATTTTTTCCGCATATTTCGACCGCAAAGCTTATTATGGTGGTAGACGGTGTTATAATTGCCGTTGCCGGAATCGTTTTCAGAAGCATCGAGGTTACATTTTACTCGGTGGTTACGCTCTTTGTTGCAACACGCGTGGCAGATGCGATATGCACTCTCGGTAACGCGGCAAAGACGGTTCAGATATTCTCGGAAAAAAACGAGGAGATCGCGCAGATGATACTCCACGATCTGAATCGCGGAATTACCGGAGTACACTGCAAGGGTATGTATTCGGACAAGGAGTCAATGATGCTTCTTTGTGTTGCTGCGCCAAAGCAGCTTCCTGTCATAATAAACAGAGTCAGAAAGATAGACATGGGCGCGTTTATCGTCGTAAACGACACAAAAGAAGTGCTCGGACAGGGATTTGCGCTTGAAAGCTCGTACGATAAGATAAACTGAAAATACCCGAAACTAAGGAGAAATTTGTGAAAAAAAGAGTTCTTGCAATAAGCGGACCGACCGCCGTCGGTAAGACCGCGCTATCTCTTGCAATCGCACGCGAGCTTGACGGAGAGATAATCTCCTGCGACTCGATGCAGATATATAAGGGAATGGACATCGGAACGGCAAAGCCGACGAGAGAGGAGCTCTCTCTCGTGCGCCATCATATGATAGACGTTGTTTCGCCAAGCGTCAGCTTTTCGTGTGCAGACTATAAAAAAATGGCGACCGAGGCGCTTGACGATATAATTTCGAGAGGCAAGCTTCCGATCTTCTGCGGAGGTACCGGACTTTATCTTGAAAGCGTCCTTTATAACGGCGGATTTTCAGAGGCTCCGGGCGACAAAAGCCTCCGAGAGAGGCTTTCTCAAAACTCTCCCGAGGAGAACTGGAAAAGGCTTGTCGAAACCGATCCGGACGCGGCGGCAAAAACACATATGAACAATCACGTAAGAGTTATCCGCGCGCTTGAAATTTACGATCTTACAGGTATAACCAAGACCGAGTGGGACGCCCGCTCAAAGCAGAAGGAGTCTGAGTACGATCCGAGAATTCTCGTGCTTTTTGCATCTGACAGAGAAATGCTCTACGACAGGATCAATAAAAGAGTTGATCTTATGATCGAGGCGGGACTTGAAAAAGAGGTAAGAGAGCTTGATCTTGACATAAGATCGACCGCGGGGCAGGGCATCGGATATAAGGAAATGGCAGAATATATAAGCGGCAGATGTACGCTCGACGAGGCGGTTGATAAGATAAAACAGGCGAGCAGAAACTACGCGAAAAGGCAACAGACCTGGTGGAGAAGATGCGAAAACGCCGTAATGGTTGATATTTGCAAGGAAAACTTTGAAAATATTGTAAATTTTGCAATTTCTCTTGCAAAAAACGATTGATATACGGAAAGATATATGTTATAATAACTAAATAATTTGGAAGTTTATTTTAGTGGTGATGATATATGGATACAGCTTATATAAAAAGAATAGGCTTTTATTTTCTGCTTGCACTGCTTGCGCTTGCGCTTATCATAAGCCTTGTATATCACGCTTTTGACGGACTCTCTGACGATCTCGAGCTTATGTTCCTGAAAAAAACAACGTATACCGAGTCCTTTGAAATGAAAGCCTACCTTTCGCTAAACGAGCATTTTGTGGAAGGAAGCTGTGAGGACGGCGCTCTTCTCGAATACGTTTCGGGAGAAAGCGCGCGTATCTCGTCGGGAGATACTCTGGTCAGGGTTTACGCAAGCGGCGCGGACGCCTCGCTCGTTGCAAAGATAAAAAAGCTGAGTGAAGAGATCGAGTTCTGCAAAAAGGTTTCTGTTTACGTCGCAAGACAGAGCGTGGAATATCTCAAAGCGCAGATAGAAAAATGCGAAAAGGATATTTCGGCGACAAACGATCTGACCGAGAAAAATGAGCTCAGAACCGAGCTCAGAGCTCTGCTTGCCGCACACGCGGCCAAGATGGACAGCTCGGTGAGCTACTCGGATATTATAAAGGGCTATGAAAACGAGATAAGCGCGGCATATTCTGCGCTCGGAAAAGCGAAGGCGGAATACACCGCGGATATGAACGGAGCTTATTTCGCACAGTGCGACGGATATGAGAGTATGTTCGACTGGAACGATATATCGGAAGGCGGGCTCGACTCGCTTTACGACGCGGTTTCTCAGGCAAAACCCTCACAAAACGTCGGAAAGCTTGGAAAGATAGCGGATATGAACACATGGCGTCTTGTCTGCATTACCGACAAGTCAAGCTCGCTTCGAATGATAAAGGGTAAAAGACTGAACGTTACGCTCGGCGCGTCAGGCAGTAATTATACTCTTACAGTAGAGCGTGTCGTTACAGAGCGTTACAGCGATAAAGCGGTGGTTATACTGACCTCGTCGCTTATGCTCGACTGCGAGGATTACGCGCATTTCCAAACCGTTAAGGTGGACGTGGGCAGTAAAAGCGGATACAAGATACCGATAAGCGCGGTCCGATACGAAAACGGCATTTCGGGAGTTTACGTGCTTCGCGGAAGTATGGTAAGATTTCGTCAGATAGATATAATCGGATCGGGTGACGGATACGTCGTGGCGGCAACGGGCGTTGCACAGGCGGCAGAGGGAGTTTCGGTTATTAACAGATACGACCGTATAATAGTGCGCGGTCATAATCTGTACGACAGGAAAGTAATAATATAAGGCATACTATGACAGAAGAGTACAGGCAAACGCTTGCCGAAAATTTTGGTCGGCTTGAAGAAAATATAAAAAAATATGCGAAAAACGGAGTTTGTCCGAAGGTCGTCGCCGCAACCAAGACGGTAGATGCCGAGGTCATAAATTACGCCGCCGAGAATTTCGGACTTACCGAAATCGGCGAAAACCGCGTTCAGGAGCTCCTTTCGAAATACGACGCTCTTGATAAGGACAGGCTAAGTATTCATTTTATCGGACATTTGCAGAAAAACAAGGTCAAATATATCGTCGGAAAGGTCTGTCTGATACATTCGCTCGATTCGGTGGGACTGGCTCTTGAAATAGAGAAGCAGTCGGCAAAGCTCGGTATCGTTACCGACGTGCTCGTCGAGGTCAATATCGGCGCCGAGGAAAACAAAAGCGGCGCGGACGTTTCCGAGGTGGGCGAGATAATCGAAAAGCTTTCAGAGCTTTCACACGTCAGACTGCGCGGAATGATGACTATCGGTCCGAAATGCAGCTCGCACGACGAGTATAAGACCTATTTCGAAAAAGCATACCGACTTTTTTCTGAAATTTTTCTTGACAGAGCAGGCAAGGGCGGGCATAATATAGATGACGCCATATTGTCTATGGGAATGTCGGATTCCTACTGCGCGGCGCTTGAATGCGGCGCAAATGTCATAAGACCGGGCTCCTGCCTCTTCGGAGCAAGAGATTACGGCACAAAGCGGAACTGAAAACGAAATATTTTTGCGCTTTTGCGCTGAAAAATATATTAAAAACAAAATCAATTTTTGGAGGTACGTTATGGCACTCAAAGATGTAAAAAACGTGTTCAACAAGATCTTTTCTTCTGAGGAAGAGGAGGAAATACAAAGCTATAACTCGGACGAATACGAGGACGAGGCGGCAAGCGATTATCAGGCTTCCGAGGCAGCTCCTGCGGCAAGCGCGCCCGAGGCAGCTCCTGCTGCAAAGCGCGAGAGTGTAACCAAGGCAACCGACGCTTCCTTCGAGCTTAAAGTTGTAAAGCCCGAAAACTTCGCTTCGGTAGGTCAGATCGCAGATCATCTTATCAACAGAAGAACGGTAGTTTTAAATCTCGAATCCACTTCTAAGGAAACATCAAGAAGAATAATCGACTTCCTTAACGGAGTTGCTTACACTCTCGACGGACAGATCAAGGCGGTCGCTAACAATACTTACGTTATAACTCCCAGTCACGTTGATATATCGGGCGAATCTCTCACAGAGAGCAAGCCTGCGGCGACCGTTACTCAGGCACCGGACGATTCGGGATTTGGCGGATTCTAATTAAAACGAAAACAGAGGAGCCACCTGAATTTGGATTACCTTATTTATTTCGTCGTTTATTTCGTTTACGGCATAATTTTCGTTCTTCAAACGCTTATGCTGATAAGAGCGATAAGCTCCTGGTTCGTGCAGGACGAGGGATCACGCTTTTATTCTTTCCTCTACTATGCGACAGAACCTGTTGTATATCCGGTCAGACGTCTGCTTCACAAGGTAGGACTTGCAGGCGACGGTATGGTGATAGATATTTCATTTCTCGTGACCGTAATACTGCTTTCGATCGTGCCCTTGCTTTTGCCGACTGTACGGCTTTAAGAAATGGGAAGATCGCAGGAGAGCGCATCGGCAGACGAAAAGCTGCTTTATGCCAGAATAGACGATATGATAGACAAAGCCGCAAGGGGACGTCTTGCTTCAAGCGGCTTTCTTACGCCGGCTGAGGCGCTTCTTGCAGAAAAATACCTGACCTACGGGAAGTTTTCCTGCAAATGGGCGCTTTACGGCGGATATGCGGACGCAGAGCGGAAAATGCTCGCCGTCCTTCCCGATTATCTCGAAAGTGAATATTTTGATACCGATGAGATCTTCCGCGCCGTTCTGATAAAGGGCTCGGGACACGTCGAGCTCGATCACAGATCTTATCTCGGGGCGCTTATGAACCTCTCTATAAAAAGGGAAACGCTTGGGGATATTATACCCTTACCGGACGGAGCGGCGGTTTTCTGCACGCTTCCGGTCGCCGCGATGCTTGTGAGCGAGAGCTCGCCGCTCGAAAGGGTGGGCAGAGATAAGGTGTCGGTATGCTATGCCGACAGAGAGCTTTTTGAGGGCTTTGAAAGAAAGTACGAAACCCTGTCGGTGATAATGACGTCACTGCGGATTGACTGCGCAGTGGCGGCTCTGTCAAACTGCTCACGCGCTACGGCACAGGAAAAGGTGTCGCGCGGACTCGTTCAGAAAAATTACCGCGAGGAAACGTCGGTGAGTGCAGAGATAGCGCAGGGAGATACTCTTTCGATAAGAGGAGTCGGAAAATTTATAATAAATGCAGTCTGCGGCGAAACGAGGAGCGGCAGACTGAAAGTGGAACTCAGACGGTACGTCTGAAATATACCGTGAAAACGGGGATACGAAAGGAGCTGACGGTGTGCTTCCGCCTTATGAACTTCAAAATAAAAAATTCGCAAAAGCAATAAAGGGATACAGTACCGCCGAGGTGGACGAGCATCTGGCTTTCGTTACTGCAAAATACACAGAGCTTTATACCGCATATAACGAGCTTGAACGCCGACTCAAAAAGGTCGAAGCGGAGCTGGGCGTTTTCCATAGCAAGGAAGAGCTGACCGAGCGTGCCATTCTTGCGGCACAGGCAGAGTCCAAGAAGATAATCGAGGACGCGAAGGCTCAGGCCCAGAGCATAAGCGATGCGGCGAAAAACGAAACCGACAGAATTCTTCACGAATTTCAGGAGCAGGTGAAGAGTCAGAAGGACGCGCTCAGAATAATGCGCGCCAGAGTGGTAGAGTTCAGAAACAATATTTACAGCCAATATCATCAGCATATAGAATTTCTCGAATCGATAATTCCCGAGCTCGGACAGGACGAGGACGACTGGAATCTCGAGGACGAGGAATACGTCACGATGGCAGTGCATCAGATCCGCCTTGACGTTGCAAGAAACGAGGAGGACGGCGCGGTCAAGGATCCCCCTCGCGGCGGACAGACCGATCTCTTCGGCGACGAAATGCTCGAAAGAATGGTTTCCGAGAGAGAAAATTACAGAGGTATCGGACAGATACCGCTCGGATACGGCAGCTTTGAGGAGCCGCTCGTTGACGTAAGAAAAAAGAAAAAAGAAGAAAACTAATCTGCCTTTTAAAAGGACTTAGGATAAAAGACTAACATACAAAGGAGTTTCTATAAAAATGGCCAAGGATTACACAAGTACATTAAATCTGCCGCAGACGAGCTTTTCGATGCGAGCAAATCTTCCTCAGAGAGAGCCCGAAACGATCAAATACTGGAACGACATCGGACTTTACGAGCTTCTCGAGAAAAACGGAGCAGACAAGCCTCTTTTTGAGCTTCACGACGGTCCTCCCTTTTCGAACGGAAAGCTTCATATGGGACACGCGCTCAATAAGATACTTAAAGACTTCATAAACAAGTCGAAGGTGATGGGCGGATACCGCATCTCCTTCATTCCCGGTTGGGATAACCACGGTATGCCTATCGAGAGTGCTATCATCAAAAAGAGCAAGCTCGACAGAAAGAAGATGTCGATACCCGAGTTCAGAAACGCTTGTCAGGATTTCGCACAGGATTTCGTTAATATTCAGCGCGATCAGTTTATCCGTCTTGGTATAGTTGCAGACTGGGATAATCCTTATCTCACTATGGATCCAAAGTTCGAGGAGCGCGAGGTAAAGGTCTTTGGTGAAATGTTCCGCAAGGGATATATCTACAAGGGACTTAAACCTGTTTATTGGTGCCCTCACGACGAAACTGCGCTCGCAGAGGCGGAGATCGAGTATCAGACCGATAAATGTACTTCTATCTATGTTAAATTCAGAGTTTGCGACGGACTCGGCAAGCTTGACGAGTCGCGTCTTGACAAGACCTATTTCATAATCTGGACGACTACCCCCTGGACTCTTCCCGGAAACCTCGCTATCGCGGTAAATCCCGACGAGATCTACGTAGTTGTCAGAAACAACGAAAAGGACGAGGACTATATCGTCGCAAAGGCGCTTCTCGAAAAGACGATGAAGGACGGCGGCGTTGCCGACTACTCTGTCGTTTCCGAAATAAAGGGAAGAGAGCTTGAGCTTATGAAGGCATCTCACCCCTTCCTTGACAGAGAGAGCGTGCTTCTTCTTGCAGATTACGTTACTATGGACAGCGGTACCGGCTGCGTTCATACCGCGCCCGGCTTCGGTGCAGACGACTATATCACCTGCAAGAAATATAATATGGATATTATCGTTCCCGTTGACGACAGAGGCTATCAGACCGCCGATGCAGGCAAGTTCGCAGGAATGTACTACGAGGAGTCCAACAAGGCGATCCTTGACGATATGACCGAAAGCGGCGCACTTTTTGCATCTGAGGTCATTGAGCACGAATATCCTCACTGTTGGAGATGTAAGCACCCGATCATCTTCCGTGCAACCCCTCAGTGGTTCTGCTCGGTAGACGCTTTCAAGAGCGAAGCGGAAAAGGCTTGCAAGGACGTTGAGTGGATCCCTGCATGGGGCGGCGACCGTATCTCGCAGATGGTACGCGAGAGAGCAGACTGGTGTATTTCCCGTCAGCGTCATTGGGGACTTCCCATTCCGGTATTCTACTGCGAGGATTGCGGCAAGGCGATCTGCAACGAGGATACTATAAACTCGGTAGCAAAGCGTTTCGGCGAAAAGGGCTCGAACAGCTGGTACGAGGACAGTGCAGAGGCACTGCTTCCCGAAAACTACGCTTGCCCTCACTGCGGCGCAAAGAAATTTGTAAAGGAAACTAACACCCTCGACGGTTGGTTTGACTCGGGATCGTGCCATTTCGCGGTTCTCGAAGGCGACAAGAAGGGCAAGGGGCCGGCAGACCTCTACCTCGAAGGCGCCGACCAGTACAGAGGTTGGTTCCAGTCCTCGCTTCTCACGGCAGTTGCGGCAGGCGGAGAGGGAGCACCCTTTAAGGCAGTCCTCACTCACGGTTGGACCGTTGACGGCGAGGGCAAGGCGATGCATAAGTCGCTCGGAAATACGATAGCTCCCGATGAGATCGTAAACAAGTACGGCGCAGAGCTCGTTCGTCTTTGGGTAGCATCGAGTGATTACAGAGTTGACGTTCGTGTTTCGGATAACATCTTCAAGCAGCTTTCCGAAACCTACCGTAAGATCAGAAATACGGCAAGAATTCTTATGGCTAACCTTAACGGTTTTGAGCCTGACAGAGATCTTATTCCCGCAGATAAGCTTATGGATATTGATAAGTGGGCGCTCTCGCGTATGAACAAGCTTGCGAAGGCGGCAAGAGAGGCTTACGATAACTATGAGTTCCATATCATCTATCACGGCGTAAACAACTTCTGTACGACCGATATGTCCAAGCTTTACATTGACATCACCAAGGACAGAGTTTACACAGAAAAGGCAGATAGCGAGGCACGCCGCTCGGCACAGAGTGCTATGTGGTATATTCTCTCATCTCTCACCCGTCTTATCGCTCCGCTCGTTTCCTTCACAGCAGAGGAGATCTGGCAGCAGATGCCTCACCTCTCTACCGATAAGAAGGAAAGCGTATTCCTTTGCGATATGCCCGCATATGACGAGAAATGGAATTTCAGTGAGCTTGAAGAGAGATGGAATAAGCTCTTCGATCTTCGCGACGACGTTATGAAGGCACTCGAAATTGCGCGTGCAAATAAGCTCGTCGGAAAGTCGCTTGATGCTAAGGTAACTCTCTATCTTTCGGACGAGATCAGAGATTTCGTTGCTTCGTTCGGCGATATGCTTCCTACCGTATTCATCGTTTCAGACGTCTGCCTTGAAGGCGGAGCCGCTCCCGATGGCGCACATACCGAAACCGAGAGCGGAATAGGAGTGCTCGTTGAGGCGGCAGAAGGTCAGAAGTGCGACCGTTGTTGGATGTTCACCAAGACTCCCGTTACCGACGGTGAGGGTTGTCTGTGCCCGCGTTGCGCCAAGATAATCGAAAGCTTATGATGCTTTATATCTATATTGCGATAGTCGTGATCTCGGTCGTTATCGACCAGATCACGAAATACGCAGTTGCTTTAAATATGGCAGAGGGACAGTCAATACCGCTTATTGAGAACGTCCTTCATCTCACGTACATCACAAACGACGGTGCCGCTATGGGAATGATGGACGACTACCGCTGGGTGTTTATGACCGTTTCTACGGTCGCGCTCATCGGAATATCCGTCTGGATCTGCATTTGTCATAAAAAAATATCAAAGCTTTCGGGCATCGCGTTTTCGATGGTCGTCGGCGGCGGTATCGGAAATATGATAGACCGCGTATTCAACGGGGATGTGTTCGGCGACGGTGTGGTTATTGATTTTATTGATTTCTGCGCTTTCCCCGAGATATGGAAATGGATATTTAACGTCGCGGACGCCTTCGTCTGTGTCGGAGTAGGACTCGTCGTGCTCGATATTATTCTCGACGAGGTCAGACGATATAAGCAGGTAAAGGCGCAAAAGACTGCTGAGGTTGAGGGCGCAGAGAAAAAAGAGGAAAAATAAATGACTCATATACCGACTGAAAATGAAATCGGTTTAAGACTTGACGCTTTTGTGGCGGAACGCGAGGATATTACGCGTTCCGCCATTCAAAAACTTATAGAAAAGGGAAACGTCAGAGTGAACGACGCTATCTCGAAGAAAAGCTACCGCATCGAGGCGGGCGACGTTATCGAGATAGATATCCCCGAGCCTGAGGAAATATCGGTAGAACCCGAGAATATTCCGCTCGACGTCGTTTATGAGGACGGCGATCTTATAGTGGTAAATAAGCCGAAGGGAATGGTGGTTCACCCTGCTCCCGGAAATTATAGCGGAACGCTTGTAAACGCTCTGCTTTTTCACTGTAAGGGTTCGCTTTCGGGAATAAACGGAGAGATCCGTCCGGGTATAGTTCATCGTATAGACAAGGATACGAGCGGACTGCTCGTGGTTGCCAAAAACGACAGAGCTCACAACTCTCTTGCCGCTCAGATCAAGGAGCATAGCTGCGAGAGGACATATGAGGCGATCGTCGTCGGCAATATGAAAGAGGACTCGGGAAAGGTGGACGCTCCGATAGCGCGTCACCCGACAGATCGCAAAAAGATGGCGATAGTCGCCGGCGGTCGTGAGGCTATCACACACTGGGAGGTCATAAGCTCCTACGAGGGATATACTCACCTGAGGCTCCGTCTTGAAACAGGAAGAACGCATCAGATAAGAGTACATATGTCCTCACTCGGTCATAGCGTGTTCTGTGACGAGGTCTACGGCGGACTTCATACAAAGACCGAGATAAACAATGCATCGAAAATAAAAGGTCAGTGCCTGCACGCGCGCACTCTCGGTTTCACTCATCCGACGAGCGGAGAAAGACTTCGCTTTGAAAGCGAGCTGCCCGAGTATTTCAGCACGCTGCTTGGAAAACTGACTCTTAAATAACGGAAATAATTATGAAAATAACCGACATTCACGCGCACTATGACGATATTCGCTTTGACGGCGAGCGCGACACGCTTCTTTCCGAGCTTTTTTCGGGAGATGTCAGGACGGTCATAGGTGCCGCTACAAGTATAGAAAGCTGTAAAAATCAAATAGAGCTTGCAGAAAAATTCGACGGATTTTACGCGTCTGTCGGAATTCACCCCGAAAATGCGAAAAACATCGAAGACATAGAAAATACGGTAAGCGAGCTTGAAAAAATGCTTTCGCACCCAAAGGTCGTTGCGATCGGTGAGATCGGACTCGATTATTACTGGGAGGACTATCCCGACCGCGAAACGCAGAAGGCGTATTTCAGAGCTCAGATAGAGCTTGCTGTGAAAACAGGCTATCCGATAGTCGTTCACGACCGCGAGGCTCACGGCGACTGCCTTGAAATTGCAAGAGAGTATAAGGGTGTGCGCGGCGTGTTCCACAGCTTCAGCGGAAGTGCTGAGATGGCAAGGGAGCTTGTAGAGCTCGGGTGGTATATCTCTTTTTCGGGAGTCGTGACCTTTAAAAACGCCCGCAAGACGGTCGAGGCAGCGCAGGTCGTGCCGCTTGATAGAATTCTCACCGAAACGGACGCGCCCTATCTTACGCCGCACCCGTTCAGAGGTACGCGCAACAGTTCGAATTACGTTTCGTATATCGTTGAAAAGCTCGCCGAAATAAAGGGGGTATCTCCCGATGAAATGGCAGAGCAGGTGGCAAAGAATGCCGAAGATCTTTTTAAGTTCGGCAAAAAATAAGGAAAAAGTGTGTCGTATTGACAACTTACGGCAAAAATGTTATAATTATAAGGATTTAGACTCAAAAAACACAGTAAGGAGAAACAACACTTGGCTAAGAAGGAATACGGCGATCAGAGTATAACCATGCTGAAAGGCGCAGACAGAGTAAGAAAAAAGCCTGCGGTAATTTTCGGCTCGGACGGACTTGACGGATGCGAGCATGCGTTTTTTGAAATACTTTCGAACTCGGTTGACGAGGCAAGAGAAGGTCACGGAAATAAGATCATAACCACCGTGTTTAAGGATAATTCCATTGAGATAGAGGACGAGGGACGCGGAGTTCCCATGGATTATAACGAGCGCGAGGGAAGATATAACTGGGAACTCGTTTTCTGCGAGCTTTATGCAGGCGGAAAATACGAAAATAACAGTAATAACTCGTCGTACAGCTATTCTCTCGGAACCAACGGTCTGGGTGCATGTGCTACTCAGTACGCGTCGAGATATATGGTAGTAAAATCCCATAACGGTCATAATTACTACGAGATGAATTTCAGTCGCGGCGAGCCCGAGGGCGAGCTTATAAAGAGAGAGCTCAAAAAGGGCGAAAAGAAGCACGGAACGATAATCAAATGGCTTCCCGACCTCGACGTTTTCAGAGATATTGCGATAGCTCCCGAGCATTATGCCGACGTTCTTGAACGTCAGGCGATAGCGAACGCGGGTATCCACTTTATCCTGCGCGTTCAGGGAGATAAAGGCTTTGAGGAAAGGGATTTCTACTACGAAAAGGGAATAGTCGAAAGAGTTCAGAACATAGCAGGCGAAAAAGCACTTACTATGCCGCACTTCATTACCGCGGAAACGTCCGGACGTGACCGCGCCGACCTGCCCGAATATAAGCTTAAAATGGAAGCGTCGTTCTGCTTCTCAAATTATACTCAGGCAATAGAATATTACCATAACTCGAGCTGGCTCGAGCACGGCGGATCTCCCGAAACGGCAACGAAAAACGCCTTTGTTTCGGCTATCGACAAATATATCAGGGATGCCGGAAAATACAAGAAAAATGAGAGCAAGATAAAGTTTTCCGACGTTGAGGACAGTCTTATTCTCGTAACCAACTGCTTCTCGACCGAGGCAAGCTACGAAAACCAGACTAAAAAGTCTATAAATAACCAGTTCGTAGTCGTCGCGATGACCGAATTCTTTAAGAAATCGCTCGAAATATACTTCGCGGAAAATCCGGTAGATGCCGAGGCAATATCCTCGCAGGTGCTTCTCAACAAGCGCGCGAGAGAAACCGCCGAAACGACTAAGCTTGACATAAAGAAAAAGCTTAGCGGAAACACCGACGTTACCAACCGCGTTGAAAAATTCGTAAGCTGCCGCTCGAAGGATCCCGAAAGAAGAGAGCTCTATATAGTTGAGGGTGATTCCGCGCTTTCATCGTGTAAGCTCGGACGTGACGCCGAATTTCAGGCTATAATTCCGGTAAGAGGTAAGACGCTCAACTGTCTGAAAAGCACCTACGATAAGATCTTCAAGAGTGAGATCATCGTCGATCTTCTGAAAGTTATCGGTTGCGGAGCGGAGATAAAGAGCAAGAGCAAGGAAGTCAGCTCGTTTGATCTTGACTCGCTCAAATGGAACAAGATAATTATCTGTACCGATGCCGACGAGGATGGATTCCAGATAAGAGCGCTTATTCTGACTCTCTTTTACAGACTTCTTCCGACACTGCTTAAACTCGGAAAGATCTATATAGCAGAGTCGCCGCTTTTTGAGATAACGACGAAGGACGATACCTATTTCGCCTATGACGAGAAGGAAAAGGCGGATATTCTCAAAAAGCTTGAAGACGAAAACAAAAAATACACCTTGCAGCGCTCAAAGGGACTTGGTGAAAACGAGCCTGATATGATGTGGAAGACCACGATGAACCCTGCGAGCAGAAGGCTTATAAGAGTCTGCGAGGCGGACGCCGCCGAAACGGCAGAGCTCCTGGATATTCTTCTCGGTGACAATCTTGTCGAAAGAAAGCGCTTTATCACCGAAAACGGAAGCAAGTACGTAAAAGATGCAGATATAAGCTAAAAGACTATAAATACCAGAGCGAAAGAGAAAAATCAAAATGTTTAAAGTTTTAAAAACCGAAGGAAGGGCAAGACGCGGTCATATGACGACCGTGCACGGAGAGATCGAAACTCCCGTGTTTATGAACGTCGGTACCTGCGCGGCAATACGCGGCGGAGCATCGACCGACGATCTTCGCGACGTCAAATGTCAGGTCGAGCTTTCCAACACCTATCATCTTCATATAAGACCGGGCGACGATCTTATCTACCGTCAGGGCGGACTTCATAAGTTTATGAATTGGGACAAGCCGATTCTTACCGATAGCGGCGGATTTCAGGTGTTTTCGCTTGCAAAGCTCCGCAGAATAAAGGAAGAGGGCGTTTATTTCCAGTCGCACCTCGACGGAGCGCGTATATTTATGGGCCCCGAGCAGAGTATGCAGATACAGTCAAATCTCGCATCTACTATCGCGATGGCGTTCGATGAATGTATCGCAAATCCTGCCGAATATAAGTACGTTGAACAGTCGATAGCGAGAACAACGAGATGGCTCGAGCGCTGCAAGGCGGAAATGGAGCGTCTTAACTCGCTTGACCGCACGATAAATAAGGAGCAGATGCTTTTCGGTATAAATCAGGGAAGCACGTACGCCGATCTGAGAATTCGCCATATGGAGCAGATAGCCGAGCTTGATCTGCCCGGATATGCTATCGGAGGTCTTGCCGTTGGCGAAGAGGCAAGCGTGATGTACGAAACGATCGATGTCGTTGAGCCTTATATGCCAAAAGATAAGCCGAGATACTTGATGGGCGTCGGAACGCCTGTCAATATTCTCGAAGCGGTCCACCGCGGAGTTGATTTCTTTGACTGCGTTATGCCCAGTCGAAATGCAAGACACGGAAATCTCTTCACGTGGCAGGGAAAACTGACTCTTAAAAACGAAAAATTCAAAGAGGATAGCGCGCCTATATCCGAGGGCTGCACCTGTCCTGCCTGCCGAAGCTATTCGAGAGCTTATATACGTCATCTTTTAAAGGTTGACGAAATTCTCGGAATGCGACTCTGTGTGCTTCATAATCTTCATTTTTACAATGAGCTTATGCAAAAAATACGCGATGCGCTCGACGAGGGAAATTTTGAAGAGTTTTACAAAAAATACGTAGTCCGGCTCGACGAAAGAGTTTAAAAAGACGAATAAGATAAAAAATAGTCCATATAATATATTTGCCGCCTGAACTTTATACAAACGGGTGATAAAATGGACAGATATTCGTTTATTAACGGCAAAAACAAGAAGAATACCCCAAAAAAGCCTGCGGGTAATGACCAGTGGTCAAACGCAGAACTCAGAAGCTCTTGCGGCGAAAGATCAAAAAGCGATGCTCCCGAAAGCGGAGAAAACGTACTGATCTCGCCGTTTCCCGAGAGCAGAAAATATGATTACGGTTTGAATTTCTGAAATAATTTTAACTGTAAAAGGACCTTGCAAAAGTATGCGCCGACGGCGTGTGTTTGCAAGGTCCTTTTTTTTCTTGACATATTCGGGGTTTTGTGATATACTGTATAAAAAGTCAAAGGAGAATTACTTATGAAAAAACTTTTAATTGCCATCATCGTTGCAAGTGTTCTTATCGTTGGTACGATAGTGGGCGTGTCGGTTTATGCTTCATCGCCAAAGGTTATAGTCAGAAACTCTATCGGCAACGCGTTTGACGACCTTCTCGACAGAGATGAGGTCGAGCCTATCGTGAAGATGCTTCAAAAGGGCTCGTTTGAAATAAGCGCGTCCTCTGAAATCGAGGATATGAAGGGCGAGATCGGCGGAAAGATATATTTCGACAAGGAAGAGATCTATTTTGAAAACTTCTTCGTTGAAGGTGATAACATTGAAATAAGCGCAGATGCATATTTCGGACGCGACTACATATACGTAACTAACGAGGAAATACTCGACGGTACCTACGGTATAGTCCGCGGAAATCTTGCCGAAAGCTTTAAAAACTCGATATTCGCACTCGGAAGCGGAAGCCAGTACGAAATTCTCGATACCGAAATGTATAATACGACACTCGATCTGCTTTCCGATATTGACAACGAGGTCGATAAGGATCTGCAAAAGGATTACGAAAAGCTTGTCAAAAAATACGTCAAATTCCTTATGAAAACCCTTGAAAAACACGCGGAGTATGAAAAGGAAAAGGACGACGTCAAGCTCGGCGGTGAGTTCAGACGCGCAAGAGTCGTTACCGTTTCGATAGACGAAAAGGCGCTTGCAAATATCATTAAGGATATTTACGAAAAGATCGAGGACGACGACGATCTTAAAGAATTCGTTATTAAGTACGGCGAGTACGTGCTTGCTTATTATAACCGTTCGGGCGAGGCTTCCGAAGAGATAAACATCGAGGAAAAGTACGAGGATATGCTCGAAGAGTTCGAGAAATTCATCGAGGAAGAGCTCGATAAGGACAGTATCGAGGATACTCTCGGAGATTTCAAGGTCGAGTTCGACGTAGTTACCGCTACCGGATCTTCAAAGCTTCTTCAAATCTCCTGCACCGTAAAGAGCGAGGGCGCAAAGCAGGAGCTCTTCACTCTCGATTTTGGTAAGAAGGGTATCGCAAAGACCGATCTTATCTCGCTCGATCTATTCGACGGAAGAGCTATCATAGAGTACGAGGTTACCGAGAATACCTCTAAGGAGTATATCGGAAAAATGACCGTTTCGGTAAAAGACGGTGCTATGTACTCTTCGGACAGTAGCGAGTACGAGGTATTCAGACTTTCGATAGACAAAAAGGAAGACGAGTTCAAGCTCACCATTCCGCTTGAAGAGGGCGAGTCCGACGACGTTGTCATTCGCGGAAGTCTTGTGGCAAAGAGCAAAAAGACCACTATCACTGTAAACAAGATCACGGTCGGTGACGAAACCTTCGACGATTTTGAGATCAAGGTCGTTATTGACGAAAAGGATTCTATGCCGAAGCCCGTGAAGAAAGATAAGATCACCAACATATTCTCTATGAGCGAGAAGGATATTGAAAACATCATCGGAAAAGCCGAGGAGGATCTCGGAGGAATTGAAGGAAATCCTTTTCCCGACGATTCTGATGGCGAAAGCGGAATTTACTGGTAAAAACAAAACTGCAAGGATTTTTCCTTGCAGTTTTTATCTTTATAAAAGCGTCTTATTCGTCGGCGTTTTCCCAGTTGTGGTAAATGTCCTGAACGTCGTCATGCTCTTCGAGAACCTGAATGAGAAGATTCATCTTCTTGATGTCGTCCTCGTCTGTGAGCGAGATGTAGGACGAAGGGATCTTGTCCTCTTCTGCCGAAACGATAGTGTAGCCTGCCGCTTCAAGAGCTTCCTTTACTGCCGTGAGATCCGAGGGCTCGGTGCTTATCTCGAACGCGTCGTCACCCGAAACGAAGTCGGTAGCACCTGCTTCGAGGGCGGCGTCCATAAGAGCCTCCTCGTCGAGCTTGCCGTCGTTCTCGATAACGATTATTCCGGTATCGGTGAACATATAGGAAACACAGCCGGTCTGTCCGAGGTTTCCGCCGTATTTATCGAAGAAGTGACGAACGTCACCTGCGGTACGGTTGCGGTTGTCGGTAGCGGTCGTTACGATAACTGCGATACCCGACGGTCCGTAGCCCTCGTAAACGATCTCCTCGTAGTTTGCCGCGTCCGCAGAGGTCGCCTTGTCGATTATTCTCTTGATATTGTCGTTAGGCACGTTAAGGCTCTTTGCCTTTGCGATAAGGTCGCGGAGCTTGCCGTTGACCGCAGGATCTGCACCGCCGGCTCTGATGGCGATAGCCATTTCCTTACCTATCTTTGTAAAGACCTTTGCCTTCTGCGCGTCGGTCTTTTCTTTTTTGTGCTTGATGTTACTCCATTTGCTATGTCCTGACATGAATTTATATCTCCTTTAATTATATCTTACGGGGTGTTTTAAGACAGATGAGGCTGAGTGCTCTGCCGAGAACGTGGTTTACTGCCTCGGTTATCTTGATACGCGATGCGCGGACTGCTTCGTCCTCTGCCGAGTTTATTGGGCAAGAGTGGTAGAAACGGTTAAAGGCGGTGCAGATATCAAGAATGTAGCGCGTGATATACGAGGGCTCGTACTCGTGAGTTGCCCTAAGAACTGTTTCGGGGAAACGTGCGAGTACTTTGAGCATTGCCGCTTCTTCGGGAGCGGTGATCTTTATCTCTCTGCCTTCTGTTCCTTCTGCCTTGGAAAGAAGCGAGCAGGTACGCGCGTAGGTGTACTGCGCGTAAGGACCTGTGTTACCCTCGAAAGAGAGAGCGTCCTCCATATTGAAGTTTATATCCTTGATTATCGTGTTGAGCAGATAGTAGAATACTATCGCTCCGACGCCGACTGCTTCCGCGGTTTCGTCCTTGTTTTCAAGGTCGGGGCTCTTTTCGTCGATTATCTCGCGTACCTTGTCAATAGCACTTGCAAAGAGATCGCGCAGAAGAATTACGTTACCCGTTCTCGTTGCGAGCTTTGCGCCGCCGATACTGACTGTACCGTAAGGGACGTGAACGAGATCCTTCGCCCAGTCGTAGCCCATAAGCTCGACCACCTTGAACCACTGTGCAAAGTGGAGGCTCTGTCCTGCCGAGGTGACGTAGATCACCTTGTCGAAATCGTAGGTTTCTTTTCTGTAAAATGCCGCCGCGATGTCACGCGTCGGGTAAAGTGTCGAGCCGTCGCGTTTGAGTATGAGGCAGGGAGGCATATTGTAGTTCGAAAGATCTACGATAGACGCTCCGTCGTCGATTTTGAGGAGTCCTTTTTCGCGTATCTTTTCGACCTGGGGCATCATTTTGTCACTGTAAAACGCCTCACCCTTGTACGAGTCGAACTCGATTCCGAGTTGAGCGTAGGTCTTTTTGTATTCTGCGATAGATATTTCAATAAACCACTTCCAAAGCTCGGTGTTCTTTTCGTCGCCAAGCTCTAATTTGTGGAATTCTTCTCTTGCTTTATCGTTAAGAGAAGCGTCCTTTTCGGCTTCTTCGTGGAATTTGACGTAAAGAGCGACGAGCGCGTCGATACCGCCGTTTTCGATCTCGTCGCGATTTCCCCAGAGATCAAATGCGGTGATGAGCTTACCGAACTGTGTTCCCCAGTCGCCGAGGTGGTTGATTCCCACACAGTCGTATCCGCAGAAGGTGTGGAGAAGCTTCAAGGAATGTCCGATGACCGTCGTGCCCAGATGTCCGATGTGGAAGGGCTTTGCGACGTTAGGGGAAGAATAGTCGAGAACTACCGTCTTTCCCTTGCCCTCGTCCGAGCTTCCGTACATATCCTTCTTTTCGAGAATTTCGGGAAGAAGAGTGTTTGCGAGATAAGCGTCAGAGATAAAGAAATTGAGATATCCCTTGACCGCCTCGATCTTTGCAATTCCCTCGATTTCAAGCTTCGACGCGAGCTCCTCGGCTATCATAACAGGCGATTTGCGGAGCAGCTTTGCAAACTTGAAGCAGGGAAGCGCGAGGTCGCCCATAGAACTGTCGGGCGGATATTCAAGCGAGGTTACGACGTCTGCACGGGTACTCTCAAAGGAGTCGGACGCTATCGCCTCGGCAAGCTTTTTTGCTATGTTGGCTTTTAAATTCTGCATTTTTATCTTTCCTTAAAAGTGTATTTTATATAAGATCATTATAATTCATTATATTATATCACGAAAAAAATCTATATTCAATAGTCAAATGGCAAGAAATTGAGATAAAATGATGCTTTTTTTCATTAGAAAGTTATATTTTTGCGAAAATCACTCTAATACTTGACAAAAGAGAGAATATACTGTATAATGTTTTCATATGTAATTTAAAGTACATAAAATTGCCGAAAGGAAAAACCAAAGCAGCTATGGACGAAGGTGGCGGTAGTCGCGGCTCGGTAGAGCGAAGTACCACTATTTTTAATATATAAAATAAAGGCGTGGTCTGTATGGATTTTTATACAGGCTATGCCTTTTGTTGCTTTTTTGAGCTTTAAACGGCAAAATATTTTTCGGAGGAAGTAACTTTGGACAGTTATTTATGGGCAATACTTTTGCTCCAAGCGGTGCTTATAGCACTGAACGCAGTTTTTGCAGGTGCAGAAACCGCAATTATCGGAATGAACGATAACCGTATAGCGAAGCTTGCGGAGGAGGGCGACAGACGGGCTAAAAAGCTCGCAAAGCTCACCGCAAAGCCTGCTAAATTCCTTGCAACCATACAGGTCGCTATAACCCTTGCGGGATTTTTGGGAAGTGCCTTTGCGGCAGACGCCTTCTCGGATAAGATTGCAGAGTGGGTGATCTCACTCGGTGTTAATATGGAGGCGAAGGTCCTCGATAAGATCGCGCTCGTTCTTATCACGCTTCTGCTTTCCTATCTGACCATCGTGCTCGGCGAGCTCGTTCCCAAAAGAATGGCGATGAAAAATCCTGAAAAGCAGGCTCTGAAAATGGCAGGCTTCATAAGCTTTATGGCGGCACTTTTCAAACCTTTCGTATGGCTTCTCACGGTGTCGACCAATGCAATTCTCCGTATGTTCGGCATTGATCCGAACGCTCAGGCAGAAGAGGTCAGTGAAGAGGATATCAAGATGATGGTTGATGTCGGAAGCGAGAATGGAACTATCGACGACGACGAAAAGGAATTCATTCAGAACATCTTTGAGTTTGACGACCTGACGGCAGGCGAGATAGCTACTCACCGTACCGAGATCGAGCTTCTCTGGCTCGAAGAGGGTATGGAGCAGTGGGACGAAACGATACGCGCAAGCCGTCATACGAGATACCCGATATGCAGTGAAACCGTCGATAACGTTGTCGGCGTGCTCAGTGAAAGAGATTATTTCAGACTGGACACGAGCGATCGTGATGAGGTTATGAAAAACGCGGTAAGACCGGCGTATTTCGTACCCGAAACGGTTAAGGCGGACGTTCTTTTCAGAAATATGAAGACATCTTACAATTCGTTTGCGGTCGTGCTTGACGAGTACGGCGGAGTGACCGGTATCGTTACCATGAACGACCTTATCGAGCGTCTTGTAGGCGATTTCAACGTCGAGGAAGCCGAAAGCGAGGAGAAGGAAGAGCTCTCTGTCGAAAATATCGGTGAAAATCTTTGGAGTATAAAAGGAAACGTTACGCTCGACGAGATGGAAAAAGCGCTTGACACAAAGCTTCCGACCGACGAATACGATACGTTCAGCGGCCTTGTTTTCGGAGCGCTCGGCTCAATACCCGATGACGGAAGCGAGTTTGAGGTCGAGGTCGGCAGACTTCGCGTCAAGGTTTCCGAGGTCGCAGAGCATCAGATCAAAAACGCCACCGTCGAGCTTCTTGAAAAGAGCAACGATGACGGGGAAGAAAACGGCGAAGAATAAAATTATCCGCAGAAAACGGTCTGTTTTCTGCGGATTTTTTTCATTTGTTTTCCATATTCTTATCGACTTTTTCGAGGGTTTTCTTTGCGAAATCCCTTCCGCCGAGCCCGAATGCTATCGCAAAGGCGACGGCTGCTGCCGCCAGCATTATCATAAACGCGGTGTTGACGATCTTGGACGCCAGATCGAGTTGACTGAGTATCATAAATCCCGCAACGACGTAAATTACGATCCTGACGGTCTTTGCAAGACCTGCTATCCTTTCGCCGCCCTGCTTTATAAGATTTTCGAGCATAGAGGCTCCGAAGAAGGCGGCAAGAAGTATGAGTGCCGATTTAAAGACCATCGGCAGATAGGCAACGACCGCGCTCACGGCTGCCGTGAAGATCGTGAGTCCGAGCACCTCGACGCCTTGCGCGACTACGAAGAGTATTATCAGAGCTCTTACTACATTCACCGTGATCTTGGTTGCCGACATTTTCATCTGAGGAATGATTTTGTTAACGGCACCGTCAAATTTGATCGCCGTAAGAAGAGCCGAGATTATCTGCCCGATAATGCGCGCTACGAACACTCCGACGTAAATCAGCAGTCCTGCCGCAACGAGGTTCGGAACGTATGCGATAAAGCTCGACACGAGTGCACTGAGTGGTGCGGACACCTCGTGCAGACCGAGCGCTCCGAGCGCAGACGGAAGAAAAAGCAGGAATACAACGATGTAAACAAGCTTTCCTACGAGCGTGCTTGACGTTCCGAGCTCTCCTTCGTTTACTCCCCATTTGTCAAGAAGCCGATCAAGGCGAATCAGTCTGAAAAGACGAACGACGATGAATTTCGCTATCCACGCCACGATGAACGCGAGGAGCAGATAAACGATAAAGCGCAGGATGTCAATTGCCCAGAGGTCTTTGATGATTTCGATAAACGTATCCATAAATATCTCCTTGTTTTTGGTTTTCGTTTGAGTATATACCAAAAAACACGCTTTTAAGCAGAAAAATTTAAAAAGCCTTTCGAAAACGAAAGGCTTTTTTGATTTACTGCTTTTCGGGGCATTTCCAGTCGCACGCTTTTTCGGGCTTTTTGAAGGGGAGCTTTCCGAATTTGTCATTCAGTGCCTCGCCGCAGCGAACGTGATTTATGATGTTCACAAGCTGCGCGATGTCCTCTATCTTCTGATAATGCTCGCCGCGTCTGAAATACCAAAGGAGATTTTCCTCACAACCGAGGAATTTGTAGACCTCCGACGCCGCCTCGGTCGTCTGATAAGATCCGACGGGATTTGCCCAGATGTCGCTTGCCGCCTCGGATACGAAGAGTATTCTCGGAGCGACGAGTGCTTTCAGATAGTGTGCATCAAAGGGAAGCTCTGCCTCTCTGTCGACGTAGGCTTTCAGATCCTGTCCCATCCACGACGGGAAAACTCTGAATATGTTTGAGATCGGCTCGCTTATCTGACGCTTTCCGCTTTCGTTTATCGCCTCTATCCTGATGCGGTAGCTTCCGTATCCGCCCGCACACGAGGCGTTCGGATTGACTATTTTTGCTCTGTCGTCGATCGCGCCTGCGAGAGCCGCAGTTTTTCCGCCGCGTGAGTGACCTGTAAAGACGATAAAGTCGGTGTCGACGTTTCCGAGTATTTCGAGCGCGTCAACACATCTCGAATATCCCCAAGCCCACGCGCCGACTGCGCCGAAGGTGTAGTCGGGATATATTTCTTTGAGAGGTCCGCCGCAGTTACCCGTTTCAAGCGTGTCGAGCACTTTTCTGCCTGCCTCGTATTCGAAGGTTTCGGTGGTTTTGAGGTTTTTCAGGTTGTACTCGGCAATATCGGGAGCAAGCTCGGTCCTGTCGAAGAGAACGAGATTTATATCACTGTCGGTAAAGGTGCTTATATAGTCCTTGTCGTAGGCGTATTGGAAGCAAAGATCGCCCGAGATAACGACCGGAGCCTTCTGCGAACGCGCTCTGAACAGTACCATTTTGAAGCTTAGCTTTTTCTCGGCTCCGCCGACTCTTACGCGGTATCCGCTCGGCTTTCCGGGCGCACCGAGATAAAGGGGCTCGACCTCGATCACCTCGGGCTTTGGCGGGATACTGCCGTATTGAAGCTCGACCGCGCTTTTATAGATCTCGCCTCTGCGCTTTTCCCAGTCTTCGACGGTCTTGACCTTTGAGCCGTCGTCGAAGGTGAAAGGATCGGGAAGCTTGCCGAGAAGCTCGTATTTTGTTATTTCGATAAGGTTTTCGTGAATATCACTCATATTTCTCACCTCACGCGTATTTTTTATAATTATAACACGGCAAAATCGGTTTGTAAAGCGTTTTGTAAAATATTTGAAGCGGTAAAAGCAAAGCCGCCGACGAGTCGGCGGCTTTTGACTTGTGTCAACTGTTTATATCGGTTACTGTGCCGATAAATATCGGGGTGTTGGTTTCGCAGTCGATTATCATATAGATAAACGGTCTGTCGAGAATGATGTTGTATCTGGGCGAGGGACCAATACTGTCCAACCATGCAACTTCTGTTGCAGCTCCCGCCTTCGTGCCCTTTTCAGCGACCGTTATTGAGGTCTTGTGTAAAACGCGGCTTATTGATATGTTGCCTCTTTCCGAATATCCAAGCCTTGAAAAATCGGCGCCTGCGGAAAATGCGTTGTTTACTCCAAAATCTTGCAGAATACCGGAAAGCTCTATTTCGTAGTCATGCGAGAATTTGGGTAGCTTCGCATCTATTTCTTCGATTCTGACTCCGTTCAGAATTCTTTGCAGATCGTCTGCACTGAGCGAGTCGATATACTCGTAAAGATCAATACCCTCGTTTGGCAAAAGCACCGCGAAGCCGTATTTTCCGCCCTCGTAGCTCTTAATAAAGCCGACTGCGCTTTCGTCGCTTATATACCGTCTTTCGGTAGACGACATAATCTCTGCCGAGCATTTTTCTCCCGATATAGAGGTGAATTCTCCGTCTTTGACCGCGTATTCGGTGTAAGGACTTGCCCACTCGGCATCAAAGAGAAGCGCGTTTATAAGAAACATAACCGTATCCGGATCTATTTTATCAACTATCTCGTCTATCATTGAGTCGGTGTTTTGCTTTACCCAGTTGTTTATATCCTTTACAGTCCTTTGGTTAAAGGGAGCCTTGTATATATCCGCACCGTAATAATCGGCATTTTTTTGGAGAAAATCCGTGTTTACGTGAAGCTCCTTTATATCGCGTATCCATATCGAATTTGCAATACTGAGCTTTGCCTTCTCGCTCGAATCGAGTCCTTCAACGTAAGAGTAGATATACTCGTTGAGCGTTTCTATCGGAATATCTCCGCCGAGCAGAGCCTCCATTTCGGCAAGCGTTTCGCCGTTTGCACCGTTTGTCGCCATCGCGAGCGCAATATATATCGAAAGCGGTGAGATCAGTACGTTTTCGTTTTTGTTTTCGCGAGCGCTCGCCTTGAAAAGCTTTAATGCAAGCTCGGTCTGCGCTTTGACAAACGCCTCGTCCGTTTCTTTGCCGTTGACACTGCGTGCACTTATGCCGTCCATAAGATCGTCGGCGCGGATCTCAAGCCCCGTCGAGCAGGAAGTAAGTCCGAGCGCCATCGAACATAGCAGAAGCAGGCTTATAAGGGCGAGCAGAACTTTTCTTTTTTTCATAATAAAACCTCCTTTTACCATACAGACAACTTTTTGTCGCTTTTATTATATCACAAAGTAAATTTTTTTTCAAGGTGTTGCAAAAAGAGAAGAAATGTTATATTATAATAGTAGCAGGTCAGATATTTTTACGTTGCGAGTTTTACGAAGCTATGAAAAAAGAAACCAAACAAAAGATAAAGGAAACAGTCAAAAACATAGTCTTGTTTATTCTAAATCCAAGACTTCTGCTTTGCTTCGGCATCGCGTGGATTATAACTAACGGTTGGGCGTACATCGCGCTCGCTATTGCGACGTGGCTCAAAATAGGTTGGCTGATGGCTATCTCCGGTGGGTATCTCGCTCTTATGTGGGTGCCCGGAACACCCGAAAAAATCGTGACTGTTGCTATTTCTATATTCCTTTTGCGAATTCTTTTTCCCAAGGATCAGAAAACACTCGGAATACTTAAAAAGTGGTACGCCTATTTTCTCTCGGCGGTCAAGAGCAGGAAAAAGAAGAAAAAGGATAATGCCGATAACGAAAACAAAGATCAGTAAAAATGCAGCTCCCGCCCTTTTGGGCGGGAGCTTTTAATCAGCAAAATCTCGTTTCTATAACCCGCGAGGTTTCTCTTGGAGAATAACGCCATGTGTCGATGTGCGAAACTCCCTCCGGCAGGAAATATTCGAGCTTTGACGGTGCCTCGCGCGTCTTTGCTCCGTCTATTATAACGAGCTTTATCTTCATTCGCTCGGGAATGATGTTCTTTATGTAGACCGCGGCGCACTGCCCGACCTTCACTCCCTCGTGATATTCGGCAAGCCCTGCAAGGTTTGGAGCGAGCTCGATAAATATCCCATACTCTTCGACACTTCGCACGTACCCCATTACCGTCTGCCCGATGTCAAAGCGTGCAACGTTTTCCTCCCACGTTCCGAGAAGCTCCTTGTGACTGACGAATATCCGTCCGTTTTCGCGGTCGATGCTCTTTATGAGCACTCGTATTGGCATTCCGACGAAGAAGCGATCCTTTGGGTGAGATATTCTCGATACCGATATGCAGTCGATCGAGAGCAGAGAAGGGATACCGCAACCGATATCGACGAATGCGCCGAAATGCTCGAGATGTGTGACTCGCGCGTCTATCAGGTCGCCCGGAACGAGATCTCCGATAAAGGAGCGCATACACTCCTCCTGTGCGCTTCTGCGAGAGAGAAGGGCGTACGGCTTTCCGTTTTCGTCCTCGCAAATTGCAAGTACCTTGAAGCATACTGCCTTGCCTACGCGAGAAATTATCGCGATGTCTTTCAGTTCCTCGCCCTCCTGAACGAGTGCCGCGTCGTTTCTGCGGATTATGCCGCGCATACAACCGAGATCGACGGTCAGATCGCGTGACAGATCGCAGCTCGTGGCGATCGCTTCGAGAATAGCGCCGTCCGCGATGGCGCGTTCAAGTCCTCTCTCTGAGGAGAGATATTCAAAATTTGTTATGCTTCCGAGCAGACTTCCCTCGGGCATATACCTTTTTTGCAGTGTTTCGATCATTTTCTTTTATTCCTTTCCTGTTTCCCGTGTATTTTACTCCGTTTTTCATTACATCTTTATTCGTGCGGGAGATCGAATATGCCTTGCCTGTACGGCTTTGTCGGAAATGTCTTCGACAGGGACCGAAGCCCCAATTTGTTGCCGCGGTAGGTAATGCCATTCGGTAGGCATATCCGAAATACCCCCTGCAAATATAGATTATGCAACAAAGAGCGCGAGTATTTTGTCATTTTCGGGAGAAGAGAAAAAATAAATTGTTAACTTTTTTCTCTTGCTTGTCCTGCGAAAGAGAGAAAAAACGAGAAAAACAAAGAAAACAAGAGATAAAACAGCGTTTTTTTAATTTGCTTCAAAAAGTTTGCAAAAAACTATTGACAGAGCACAAAAATAATGTTATAATCACAAAGCTGTCTAAATTCAGGAAATAAAAATTATCATATATTTAAAAGGAGTTTACTCAAAAATGTCAACTTACATGGCTAAAAAAGAAACCGTTGAGCGTAAGTGGTACGTTATCGATGCGGCAAATAAGCCCCTCGGTAAGACCGCAGCAGCAGTTGCTAACATTCTTAACGGCAAGCACAGACCCGAATACACCCCCCACGTTGATTGCGGCGAATTCGTAATCGTTGTAAATGCAGAAAAGGCTATCCTCACCGGTAAGAAGCTCGATCAGAAGTTCTACTACCGTCACTCGGGATACATCGGCGGCCTCAAAGCAACCAACTACCGTACTCTTATGGCAGAGAAGCCTGAGCTCGCTATGAAGCTCGCAGTTAAGGGAATGCTTCCCAAGAACTCGATCGGCGACAAGAGCCTCACCAGACTCAGAGTATATCGCGGCGCAAACCACAACAACGAGGCTCAGCAGCCCGTTAACTACGAATTTTAATCGGTGAAAGGAGAATAGAACGATGTATACAAGCGCTAAACCCTATTTCTATGGCACCGGCAGAAGAAAGAAGTCGGTTGCAAGAGTTCGTCTTTTCGCCGGCACCGGTAAGGTTACCATTAACGGACGTGATATTGACGATTACTTCGGACTTGATACCCTCAAATTCGTTGTAAACCAGCCCTTCGGAGTTACCGACACCGTTGGCAAGTTTGACGTAGTCTGCACCGTAAAGGGCGGCGGCTTCTCCGGACAGGCAGGAGCAATCCGTCACGGTGTTGCAAGAGCACTTCTTCTCGCAGGCGAGGACTTCCGCGCACCCCTCAAGAAGGCAGGATTCCTCACTCGTGACCCTCGTATGAAGGAAAGAAAGAAGTACGGACTCAAAGCAGCTCGTCGCGCACCTCAGTTCTCGAAGAGATAACAAGAACGACACCCACAAAGTGTTTCAAATGGCATCCATCGTTTTCGGTGGGTGCCATTCTTGCTATCCCGCCTCGTTACCGAGGCTGGCGAAAGCATAGCCTTCGCCATGTCGGGCTAAAAATATGCCACCGGCATATTTTCTTTACGCCCTCACAGTTCTCGAAGAGATAATTACAGCCTTACGGCAATTATCAAAAACCCCGATACCACAACGGTTTTCGGGGTTTTTTCTTTTTCGGCGTATATGATTTCGGTACAACTTTGGTGCAAGTATGTACGCACTCAATCAACCATTTACAACTTGACTGTTTTGTGATATAATTTATTTGCTTGAAAATCTTAAAATCAACACATTAAGCTAATCATGTTGTTCAAATTCTCTTTGGCGGTTGGTATAATAAAGACACAACAAACCGAAAAGGAGAAATAAAATGAACACAGACAAAATTTACGCAGAATCTATTGCAAAGGAGTATGCTCCCAAGGACAACTCCAAAATCGTTGCACTTCGCAAGCTCGATGCCAAAGCCAAATTGCCTGCTAATATTTTCGCCTATACCGTTGGCATTATTTCCACACTTGTATTTGGTACGGGAATGTGTTTTGCGATGCAGGTTATCGGTAGCGGTATTGCAGGTATGGTTTTAGGTATCACCATTGGTATTATCGGTATGATTGGATGTGGTGTGAACTATCCCATCTACAAGAAAATGCTTGAAAGCGGCAAAAGAAAGTATGCTTATGAGATTGTGGAGCTTGCAAAAGAGATCAGCGAAGGAAAGTAAATTATCAAAGGGGGCGTCTTATGAATAAAAACGAAAGCAAATACTTTAATACGGCGATCAGAATGGACGAAGCCCTCATTACGTTACTTGAGAAGAAGGACTTTGAATATATCACCATCAAGGAAATTTGTGAAGTTGCGGGGGTGAATCGCTCCACCTTTTACCTTCATTATGAAAACACCTCGGATTTATTAAAGGAAACCACCAGATATATCCTTGATAAGCACTTTGCCTATTACTCTGCTGATACAAAAGGGATTACGGAACGCTTTGAAAATTGTGAGCTCGGTGACTTGGTTTTCGTCACAACCGAATACCTTACGCCCTACCTAACCTTTATGAAAGAAAATAAGCGTATCTTCAAGGTATCCATCAAGCAATTCCATTCGATGAATATGGGTGAGGTGTACGACAAAATGTTCAAGCATATCTTTGATCCCATCCTTTCACGCTTTCACGTTCCCGAAAGCGAGCGCTCCTATGTAATCAAATTTTACTTAACCGGCGTATTTGCCGTTCTGATGGAATGGCTTAATCAGGATTGCGCCGATGATATGAGTACGGTTATACGGATCATAACGGATTGTGTGCTTGGCGAGAGGAACATCAATGGATAAAACGCTTAAACTCGCACTTATCAGCCTGGTTTTTAATCTGGCGTTCGGTGCATACCATCTTGTATTTGGTATTGTGTCAAGCTCATGGTGGCTCTTAACACTTGGCACTTATTACTTGATTTTAAGTATCGTTCGCTTTGCGGTGCTATGTACCAAGTCAAAGGAACGGTTTGTTACCAAGTTCACAGGATGGATGCTGATGGTATTATCCATTCCTCTTGCCGGAACTGTTATTCTGTCGGTAGTTCGCGACAGAGGGCATGAGCTTCATATGATCGTAATGATAGCCATGGCGGCGTATGCCTTTGCTAAAATTACGATTGCGACAATCAATCTTGTAAAATCTCGTCGCAGTACATCGGGGGCACTCATAACGTTACGAAATATATCTTTTGCGGATGCCTTTGTTTCCATCTTCGCATTGCAACGCTGCATGCTTGTCTCCTTTGAGGGAATGACCGAAACCGAGATATTGATTATGAATGCCACTCTCGGCTCTGCCGTGTGCATAATCGTTTTTCTGCTCGGACTGAATCTTGTGCGAAG
>JAZOSN010000029.1:0-13255 GCA_045657105.1 Eubacteriales bacterium | reverse complement strand
AGCCTTGATGCGATGGCGAACGCGTTAGATTTTCCGGGCGCTCCGATTATCAGCTTAAAGGTGGGCGAGAGCGTCTTAATATCAAATTCGCAGGCGGCATTGCATACGCCCTCGGTTTCGAGTGCATATACCTTCATTTCGGAATAGTGTGTGGTCGATGCCGACCATGCGCCCCTCTCCCTTACCTTTTCGGTGATGGCGACTGCAAGTGCCGCACCCTCGGTCGGATCGGTTCCTGCACCGAGCTCGTCGAAAAGCACGAGGCTTTCGCCGTTCGCCTCTTCGAGTATTGAAACGATGGTTTTCATATGTGCGGAGAAGGTGGAAAGCGACTGCTCGATGCTCTGTTCGTCACCGATGTCTGCAAGGACCTTGTCGGACACGCGAATCTGAGATCCCTCTTTTGCAGGTATGTGCATACCGCTCTGAGCCATAAGAGTAAAAAGTCCGAGCGTTTTGAGCGATACCGTTTTACCGCCCGTGTTAGGACCTGTTATGACGAGTGTGTCAAAGCTCTCTCCGAGCTGGACGTCGATAGGAACTGCCTTTTTCTGATCGAGCAGGGGGTGACGCGCACCGACAATGCTTATAACGTCGGAGATCACAGGCTCGACTGCGCGCATACGCCAGGAGAGCTCCGCACGTGCAAATATCGAGTCGAGAAGAATTATGTTCGAATAATTGAGAACGAGCGCAGATGCAAAATTTGCGACGTCTGCCGAGAGATTTGCAAGGATACGCTCTATCTCGGCGCGTTCTTCGGCTTCAAGACGGCGGAGATCGTTGTTAGCATCAACGACCGCGACAGGCTCAACGAAAAGCGTTGCTCCCGATGCGGACGCGTCGTGAACAAGACCGCTTATGTCCGATTTGTGCTCGACCTTTACAGGAATAACGTATCTGCCGTTTCGCATAGTTACGATGTTATCTTGAAGGGTTTTCGAGTATTTTGGACTCGTTATATAGTTTTGAAGCATATCGCGTATGCGATTATTCGTGTTTCGTATATTTCGGCGTATCGCCGCAAGCTGCGGGGTAGCGTCGTCCGAGATCGTGTCCTCGGAAATTATGATGCGCTTGATCTCTTTTTCGAGCGTGGGATTTTTGAAAATGCGGTCGAATATCTCGCCAAGCGTTCCGCAGGTGACGTTTTTCGTTCCCGAATATGCAACGAGTCCTGCCGATACGTAGAGTAGATCGGCAATATCGAGCAGTTCTCTGAGAGTGAGCGACGCTCCCTTTTCGGCGCGGTCGACAGAGTCGCAAATATCACGTATTCCACCAAACGACGGAGCACCGTTTACCGACGTCATATGCTTTGCATCGCTTGTCTGTACGAGCAGCCTTTTGACGCGAGATACATCTGCTTCGGGCACGGTAGTCAGGATAAGCTCCTTGCCGCCCTCGGTCGAGGCGCACTCTGTGAGCATAGCGAGTATTTTATCGTATTCAAGAGTTTTAAGTGCTTTTTTGAAATTACTCATATTAAAATAAGCCTTTTAAAGTGATTTGTAAAAATTCAGCGAGTCAAAGCCCCTGCCTATCTGGGAGAGGGTATATTTTTCGCATACCGTTTCAAGCTCGGACAAAAGCGCGTCCTCGGCGGAAAAAGCAAATATGCGCTTTTTGTTTGCATTTATGATATAAAGCATCGCGCGAAGAACGTACGGGGAAAGAAAAATATACGCGTGCGAGCCGCCATCGCCGACCGATGCATTCATAAGACAGTCGGAGCAACGGACGGTTCCGCCTATCGGATCGAGATAATATTCCCGTGCGCTCTTTCCGCAAGCGTCGCAGGCAGAGAGATCGGGAGTAAGACCGATGGCGCAGAGCACGCGAAGCTCGAAAACGCTCTTTATAAGCTTTGTCGGCTTGTCCGTGCTTAGTATGTAAAGCGCGTTGAGCGCAAGCGAAAGGAGCTCGCTCTGATCCTCGTTTTCGGTCGCGACCTCGCAGAGCAGATCGGCAAAATACTGCGCGAGCGCAAATTTTGAAATATCTCCGCGAATATCGAAGAAATTTTCTATAAGACAGGCTTCTCCGAGTGTGTATTTATCACCCTTTACGGAAAGTGTAAGCTCATCGTAGCAAAAAAGCTGAGTTGCGGCTATGCGGTGACTTTTTATACTCCGCACACCCTTGCAATAGACCGACAGCTTTCCAAGCTCGGGTGTTAAGATAGTCAGTATCTTGTCACTTTCTCCGTACGCGATCTCGCGAATTACAAGACCGTTTGTTTTAATTATCTCGGGCATGGTCAGTCGTCGTTTTTAAATCCGAAGTTGTTTATTATAATATCGCTGTCGCGCCAATTTTCCTTGACCTTTACCCAGATGTCAAGAAATATTTTCGTTCCGAAGAATTTTTCCATATCCTCACGGGCGTATGATGCGATCTTTTTGAGCGTTTCGCCCTTTTTGCCGATAATTATACCCTTGTGATTCTCTCTCTCGCAGAAGATCTCCGCGCGGATATTTATAATGTTCTTTTCTTCCTTGAAATCCTCGATAATTACCGCGGTTCCGTGAGGGATCTCGTTGTCGAGCAGTCGAAGGAGCTTTTCTCGGATCATCTCTGCGGCGATCTGCTTTTCGGGTTGATCGGTGAGCTCGTCGCTCTCAAAGAACCAGTCGCCCTCGATAAGAAGCTTTGACGCCTCGTCGATAACGATGTCAACGCCGTCCTCTTTGAGTGCCGAGATCGGAATAACGGACGCGAAGTCACAGAGCTCCGCATATGCGCGGATAGTCTGTCCGATCTGCTCGTGTGAGCAGGCGTCGGTCTTGTTGAGCACGAGGATTATCGGAAGCTCGGAGTCCGAGAGCCTTCTTATAAGATTTGTTTCGATGTCACCGGGAGCGTACGCCGCGTCTGCAACGAGAATAGCGGCATCGACGTCACCGATAGCGCTGTTTATCGAGCGAACCATATGCTGACCGAGCTTCGTCTTGGGCTTGTGCATACCGGGAGTGTCGAGGAAAACAAACTGATCGTTACCTCTTGTAAGTATTCCGGTGATGCGCGTTCTGGTGGTCTGCGGCTTTTTCGATACGATCGCTACCTTTTCGCCGAGCATAGCGTTGAGTAGCGTAGATTTTCCGACGTTAGGACGTCCGACTATTGCAATAAATCCTGTTCTGTATATATTTTCCATGGTTTTTATATGCCTTTCTTTAATTAAAGTTTTAGATCCCGCAGTTGAGTTACGGGCGAGTTATGCCGATAAAAGTGAGTATCTCTTCCTGACGGGCGAACATTTCCTTTTCGTCCTCCTCGGAGGTTTCGTGATCGTAGCCGAGCAGGTGGAGCATTGAGTGAACGGTGAGAAACGCGATCTCGCGCTCAATCGAATGGCCGTACTCTTCTGCCTGACGCAGGGCGGTTTCGTAAGATATGACTATATCTCCGAGAACTGCCTGTCCGACGCCGAAATCCTCGTCGAAAACAGGGAAGGAGAGAACGTCGGTAGGTCTGTCAACTCCGCGCGCCTCACGATTTAACTCGTGTATGCTCTCGTCGGTCACGACGCTTACCGATACCTCGGCGGCTCTTCCGAACTTTTCCTTTCTCAGGACCGTGTTTATCGCCTTTTTTATAAGCTTTTCCTCTTTTTGGGTGAGGACTGACGGCTCACACTGGTCGGTTATATATATTTTATTTTTCGTAAAAATGCTTTTCATATTTAAACTTCCCGATAAATTTTTAAGAATTTTCGCCGTCGGTCCTTTTGAAACGGCGCGGACGGTCGGCGTCTTTATTGACCGCGCGCTCGCGGTCGTATTTGTCGTAGGCGAGAATTATCTGCCGTACCAGTCTGTGACGAACGACATCGCGCTCACTGAAACGGTGTATTGCAATATCCTCAATGCCTTCAAGAATAGCGACCGCCTCTTTCAGACCGCTTCTGTTGCCTCTCGGCAGGTCGGTCTGAGTAAGGTCCCCGGTAACCACCGCCTTCGAGTTGTTGCCAAGACGTGTGAGGAACATCTTCATCTGCTCGGGAGTCGTGTTCTGAGCCTCGTCGAGAATGATGAAGCAGTCGTCGAGCGTTCTTCCTCGCATATATGCAAGCGGAGCTACCTCGACCACGCCCTTTTCCACGTTTCTAAGATAGTTTTCCGCTCCCATAGTTTCGTAAAGCGCGTCGTAAAGCGGACGCAGATAGGGATCTATCTTGCTTTGCAGGTCGCCCGGAAGATAGCCAAGACGCTCTCCTGCCTCTACCGCGGGGCGAGTCAGAATTATTCTCGATATTTCGTGACGGCGGAGAGCCGATACCGCCATAGCTACTGCAAGAAATGTCTTACCGGTGCCTGCCGGACCGATACCGAAAACGAGAGTGTTTTTCTTTATTGCGCTCACGTATTTCTTCTGTCCTACCGTCTTTGCCTTTATCGGCTTGCCCTTTGCGGTTATACATATACAGTCCGAGTCGAACTCGGCGAGCTCGTCGGCTTTTCCGTCCTCGATCATACTCATCGTATATTCGACCTTCTGCTCGGAGATCTCTTCACCGAGAACCGATATACGCTTTAAATAATTTATAACGGTCAGTGCGAGATCGACAGAGCGCTCATCGCTGCCCGATACCGACAGAGAGTCGCTTCCGCCAAGACTGTGCGCTATCCTCACGCCGAAATGCTTTTCAATAAGCTCGGCGTTTTTGTCGTAGCTTCCGAGTATCGCGGAAAGCTGCTCCGCGGAGTCTATCGGAATTATTTTTTCGATCATTTTTTAGCTCCTTTAAGCCTGTTTTACTTATCTGCCGAAAACAGAGGAGTTTCCACTCCAATATCTCTTATGCAGTTTATTTTACATTCGATTTTGTAAAAGTCGCCGTCACGGTAGGCGGATACGCTTTTTGAAAGCAGGACGCCTTCCTCTCCGATATGCAGAGCGATCTTTTCCGCAAGCGCGTTTTCGGCAAGTCTTGCCGCTTCTTTTTCGGTGAGCGGAATCTCCTCACTTACGTATTCTCTGTAAAGCGTGTTTTTCACAGAAAAGGGAAGAACCCTTCCGCTCGGGAGCGACAGATGGTTATACATATCCATTATATCACAACTCTCATATAAATTTCTACCCAAAAAAGGAAAAAATATCTCTTTTGAGAAAAAAATAAGTGATTTTTTTTCGTATATTTCGCCCGTGTAGCGTTTTTCGAGCTGTGTCATGGGGATTTCGACGGTCAAAGTTTCGTCGGTTATCGCAAATACCTTGGCAACCGAGCGCTCGAAACGGTAGGTCGGATTTTCAAT
The DNA here is from genome assembly GCA_045657105.1 of Eubacteriales bacterium. Taxonomy (GTDB): domain Bacteria; phylum Bacillota; class Clostridia; order Oscillospirales; family CAG-272; genus SIG672. Next base: position 7,997 of record JAZOSN010000029.1, on the reverse strand, counting down.
TATGACGCCTTCAATGTTCGGATTTTCGTTCTCAACGAGTCCGCTTACGAGTATCTGACCTTTCAGTACGCTCTCGCCGCCACTGACGAGGCGCATACCGCTTACCGTTTCCACTCTGTAAATAAGCCCGTCGCAGTCTGCAACGAGATTTGACGGACGCCCCCCGTCCGGGCTCGGTGCTATGTCCTTTTCCTTGACTATGACTTGCAGACAGTTTCCGACGGCGTTTATCCGTATCCAGGAAAGAGCAGGATTTTCTATCAGATAATCGGTGCATATCTGATCTATATCGAGCGAGGAGATACGTCTGCCGAGGTCTATGCCGTAGTCTTTGAGGTCTTCGAGTATTTCCGCATCGTGAAGCTCGTTTGTACCAAGTACCTTTATCTCCCATATTACGCTCTCGGAAAGAAGCGAGAGGACAATAACGGCTATAAGTCCGAGCGAAAGCCCGCGCTTTTTAAAGAGCGAAGAGAAAAGAGCGGGCAGACCGCACGCTTTACCGCAAGAAAAATCGACGTTTTCCTGTTCGAGCGCTCTTGAAAGCTGCTTTTTACGAAACAGATACACTCTGAGCGATATGCCGCCGTCGAGGTTTCGCATATGGGAAAATCTCACGCTGCTCGCAAAAAGGATACTGAGTGCACGCTCACTGCCGCTTTTTATAAAAAATTCGCAGTATCCGAAGAAAAGCATAAGTATCGCATCGGTCAGATTTACTCGCTTTTTACTCTTGTTTCTCACTTTTTTCTCCTTGCAGACAGATGTTTTCTATAATTCCGCATATTTGTATCTCGTCGCCGAAAAAATCGGACATGGCAAGATCTCTGCCGCTCAGTATTACCTTGCCCGAATGAAGAAGGATTTTTATCTTTTCGGGCGAGTATTCAAGAATTCTGATACAGTCGGAGATCAGAATTTTTCTCCCGTTTTCAAGCACCATATGATAGTGTCGCATAGGCGTATTTTTCATACGAATATTCCCCTCTGTTAAAAAATATAAATACCTACGGAATTTATTTTATTCGCGATATTTTGTTTTGATTACATCTGAAAGTAGGGAAGACGAGTGTGAAACGAGAAAGAATCAAGAAGCTTTTTTACGGAGCGTTGCTTGCCGCGTTTTTTGCTCTCTCGCTTGCTTTTTCTGAGGAGAGCAGGGCGACTCTTGCTTCAAGTCTTGAAATGTGCGCCAAAACACTCGTTCCTTCGATATTTCCTTTTGCGGTCATCGGAGCTCTTGTCGGAAGCGGTATTGCAGAATTTCCGAGATGGATCACCTGCGCTTTTTCATGGATCTTCGGAATTAGCGAAAGCGGAGCAAAAGCACTCCTGAGCGGACTTTTCACAGGCTTTCCCGTCGGTTGCACCGCCGCCTGCGGACTTTACGGGCGAGGCGAGATAAGCGAAAGAGAATTTTGCCGTATCTGCGCTCTTTCCTTGACGCCGGGAGCGGCTTTCGTTATATCGGGAGTCGGTAAGGGAATGTTCAAAAGCGCAGGCGTTGGAGCTTTTATATATCTGTCGGTTATAATATCGGTGTTTTTAGTCGGTATTTCCACCGGTAGCAGACGGAAAATGAAAAACGAAAACGGTAAAAAATTCTCTGATTTGCCACCGCCTGCATTGTTCGAGGCAGTGACAGATGCCGTAGGCAAAAGCGGATATTCAATGCTCACAATGACCGCTTTCATTGCATTTTTTGCTCAAATATCGCTTTTTTTGACAAAGGCGTGTGAGTATATTACAGACTCCGCAGTTCTTGCCGCGGCAGTAAAAGCCTTCGTTGAGATCTCGTCGGCAAGCTCTGCAGCGTCGAAAATCGGCGATAAAAACGGAATTCTTCTTGCCGTTTTTGCCTGCGCGTGGAGCGGAATTTCAGTGCATATGCAAACGCTTGCCGTTTGCGCGCACTGCCGATCAAAAAAGCTTCTCGGAAATCTCGTTTTTCTGCGCGCTCTTATAGCTCTCTTTTCGCTCCTGATAGCTCTTGCTGTCATGCAAATATTTGCCCTCTATTGACAAATTATATCGGCAGGTGTATAATTAAGATGTATAGTGTTGATTTTTGTCAGGAATGTGAAAGCAAAGGAAGTGAACCTATGATAAAGAATTTCGTATTTGATCTCGGCAACGTTCTCGTTGACTATAATCCTATGCGCTGCATACTCAAATACGTGCGTAATATATCAGATGCGAATTATATCGCGTCCGAGGTCTTTTTCTCTGCCGAGTGGGGAAAGCTCGATAAGGGAGAGATCACATACGAGGGCGCTCTTGAAAGCTGGAAAGCGCGTGTTCCCGAACGTCTTTACGAGAGTGTTGATAGCGTGGTCGCGAATTTCCACAAGCATCTTCCCGAGATAACAGAGATGACAGAGGTCGTAAAAAGACTTAAAGAGGCGGGCAAAAACGTCTATATTCTTTCGAATGTGAGCGAACGTTTTCCGGAAATAGTCGAAGGACTCGGGTTTATGGAGTATATCGACGGCGCAGTTCTTTCTTTTGAGGAAAAGAGCGTAAAGCCGGAGCGCGATATATATATGAGTCTGTTCGCACGCTACGATGTAAATCCCGACGATTCGGTTTTTATCGACGATAGCACAGATAATGTGAGAATGGCAAAAAAATTCGGAATGGCAGGCTATATTTTCGACGGAGATGCCGAAAAGCTGGCAAATACTTTTGAAAAACTCGGATTTTTCCAGAAAAATATTTGAAAAAACAGGAGGCATAACAAAATGGTAGGAACGGTATTTACCGCGATATTTGCGGTAATGATGCTCTTTTTTATTCTTGTAAACGTTCTTAAAGGACTGACTAAGGGACTGCTTCCCACACTGGTCAGAATAACCTTTATATTCATTTCCGGAATACTTGCGATAGTCATAGCAGTTCCGGTAGCAAAGCTTATATCGGGGGCGCTTGTGACAAGACTCGGCGCGGTGGTTGAGGGAATGATGCCCGGATATATGGAGATAGTTTCGCTCAGCCCGATCATCGGCGAGCTTATGGTAGGAATTCCGTCGGTAATAATCGCGGTATTACTCTATATGGTACTGTTCTTGCTCCTGCTTGCGATAATGGCGATACCCTCGCACTTTATCAAAAAGATCCTCAGTGAGTCCTTCCCGGAAATGCCGAAGCTCGGTTGGGCAGGCGCGCTTTGCGGAATTATCGCAGGACTTGCTATCTTCGTATTCATTTCGGCGCCTGTTGTCGGAACGCTTACAATGGCGGGAGATACGGCGAGTATGGTGGCCGGTATGTTCTCTGATGACGAGGATCGCGGCGACGCTTACGACGGTGCAGAAGGAGTCGGCACTCCGAGCGGTCCGGACGAGGATCTCGACGTTTACGACGACGTTATTTCTCCGATAACCGATAATTTCCTTGTTAAATTTACCTATAATATAGGCGGAAAGGTGATATTCAATTCTCTGACCTCTTTCGAGGTAGGCGGAGAAAAGGTAAGCCTTTCGGGCGAGGTATCTGCAATAGCAGACGTCTTTTCCGCACTCGTATCGGTAGTTGACGGCGGAGCTCCTGCTGAGTGGACTGCCGAGGATATAGACTCGATAAAGGCGGCGACCGAAAGAATTTCCGATTCAAGACTTGTTTCGGGTGTGCTTGCAGACGTGCTCTCGAATGCATCGAAAAAATGGGAAAATAACGAGGCTTTCCTCGGAATGAAGGTACCGACCGTTGGCAGACCGAGCGTTGATAACTTCCTTTACGAGCTCTTCACCTCGTTCAGTGAAACAACCGTTGATACGGTGGGCGAGGATTTCGGAACTCTTGCGGATATACTTGCACAGCTCCATAAATGCGGACTGCTCGGCTCGGTCGGAGGCGAGGACTCGAATATTACCGATTCGGTCACGGCGGACGGATTCGTTGCAGGACTGCTTGAAACTGTAATCAAAAACGAGCGTTTCAGAGGTTGCGCGGCGGCGGTCATAAATCTCGGAGTTTATGAAACCCTCGATATACTCGATATTCCTGCCGACGATAGCGAGGCGTACGACCGTTTCGTCGAGGATATTGTAAGCAGTCTGAATAACGCAAACGAAAATGCATCGTCTGAGGATCAACTCAAAAACGATATATACTCTAACTTTACCGAGCACGGAATAACCGTTGATAAGTCTGTAACAGACCGCGTGACACAGTATCTTGCTCTGGAATTTGCCGGAAGGACAGACGTTTCTCCCGAGGAAATTGAAAGCTTCTTCTCAATAGCATTTAATCTTAACGATAAGCAGGAAGCGGAAGGTGTTGAGCCTCTTTCGGCGGAGCATACGTGGGCAGTGGCACTGAGAGAAGTGCTCGCTACGCTCAAAGATCAGGGAAATCTCTCGATGAGCGAGGAAAACTGGAACGCTCTGGTTACTCTTTCGGATAAAGAGAACTATAAGAGCTCGCTTGCGACCGCGCAGTCGCTATTTGTGACAAAGGATAAGATCGACGCGCTATCGCGGGAGCAGATCCTTGACGAGTGCACGAAGATCGAAGGCGTGATCAAAAATATGGCGATCTTCATGGATTCTGTTTCGGGAGAAAACGTTCTCGAAAATGCAGATCTTTCTTCGCTCGGAAGCGCGCTCAACTCACTGAGCAGCAGTACAATTCTCGAAGATGCCTCGAAAGAGATCATAAGCTCTGCACTGAATTCCGATATGGTACAGGAAAATATTACGATCTCCAAGGAAACTATTGACTCGATGGTAGAGTCCAAGGATACCGATTACGAGAACATTCTCGTTTCGGTTCAGAATACCGCAAATATTATAAACGGCATGGGTAATAGGGAAGAGGGTATTACAGACGAGCAGCTTGACGAAAAGCTCGATTACCTTCTTGGTGATATGACTAAGGAAAGTGCCGAGGTCATCGGAGAGATCTTTAACAGCGAAAACGTTGAAAAGCTCGGAGTTCCCGAGGAGCAGGCAGAAAAGATCTCCGATACCGTAAACGTTTTCTTTACCAAGATGGCAGAAAGCAGTGCCGATACGTCCGATCCCGAGGATAAGGATGCGAAGGCGGCTAAAACGATCTTCGAGCTTATCTCGGCGGCAACCAACCCGAGCGATAATATGTTCGAGCAGGGCGAGCTTACTATCGAAAGCACTATTCATATCTTTATGGATTCCGAAATCTCGCGCGAAACGCTTATCGCGGCATCCTATTCGGAGTCAAAGCTTGAGCTCGACGCCTTCGGTGTTGCCGAGCAGCTTACGAAAGAGGATAAAAACGAGGCTCTGAATATACTCAGATCCGAGGTCAGTGAAAACTACGCCTTGGCAGAGGATAAGGAAGAATACAAGAAAGCCGTTTGTGCGGTCGGCGCGATACTCGGCGTTGACGTTTCCTCGAGCTTCAATTCTTGGGTGAAATAAGAGGTTAGTATGTCTGGATATATAATGGATCTTCGAAAGACGGTAGGGCACAGACCGCTTTTGCAGGTGGGCGCGAGCGTCATAGTTGAGGACGAAAAGGGCAGAATACTGCTTCAAAAGAGAAGCGATAACCACCTTTGGGCGTATTCGGGAGGCTCGGTAGAGCTTGACGAGGATACACGCGAGGCGGCAAAGCGCGAGCTCTTTGAGGAAACCGGACTTGTAGCAAATTCGCTCGAGCTTTTCGACGTCTTTTCGGGCAAGGATCTGCACTACGTTTATCCGAATGGCGACGAGGTGTCGAACGTTGATATTCTCTATATCTGCAAGGATTATAGCGGAAGCCTTAAAAGGCAGGAAAGCGAGGTTGACGAGCTCAGATTCTTCGAGATCGACGACCTTCCCGAAAACATCTGGACTCCCGTAAAAAGAGCGCTTGAAAAATATGTAAGATCAAGACTGAAATAATAAAAATATCCCGATAGAGAGATAGCTCTGTCGGGATATTTTTGTGTGTAAAGGGCTCGGGTACTTGACGGGGGCAGTAAAATGTGGTAAAATATAAAAAACTCAGATAAACGTTTCGGAGGAATTTTAATATACATGAATATTACCGTTGTAGGTTGCGGACGTTGGGGAACATTCCTCGCGTGGTATCTCGATCAGATAGGTCATACGGTCACGCTTTACGGACGTGAGGGCTCAAAAAATATGCAGACGCTTATGGCAACACGCCGTAACGACGTGCTCGAGCTCGGAGAAAAGGTGAAATTTTCAACGAAGCTTTCGGACGCGAAAAGCTCCGAGGTTGTCGTAATATCAATAGATTCTCAGGGACTGCGCGCCCTCTTTGAGGAGCTGACTGCCGCAGGGATCAAGGATAAGATCTTCGTGCTTTGTATGAAGGGTATCGAAATATCGACAGGAAAGCGTCTTTCTGAGATAGCGGACGAATTTGTCGGTGAAAATGGAAGCGTTGCAGTCTGGCTCGGACCGGGACACGTTCAGGAGTTTTACGCGGGAATACCCAACTGTATGGTTATCGATAGTGCAAACGAGGAGATAAAAAAGAGGCTTGTTGACGAGTTTTCAAGCGAGCTTATCCGTCTTTATTACGGCGACGACCTTGTCGGAAACGAGATCGGCGCGGCGGCGAAGAACGTCATCGGTATCGCGGCGGGAATGCTCGACGGAAGAAAAAAATCCTCGCTCAAAGGTGCGCTTATGGCAAGAGGCGCAAGAGAGGTTTCGCGTCTTATAAAGGCGATGGGCGGTAACGAGCTTTCGGCTTACGGACTTTGTCACCTTGGCGATTACGAGGCAACCGTTTTTTCAAAATTCAGTCATAACCGCAAATTCGGAGAAGCGTTCATAGAGGGCGAAAAATGCGCCTGGCTTGCAGAAGGATATTATACCGTCTGCGCGCTTATGAAGCTCGAAGAAGAGTACGGCGTTGAGCTTCCGATATGCAGAACGGTCTACTCGATACTTTATGAAGGCAGGAACGCCGACGAAGCGCTCGGTTTGCTTTTCGGAAGAGGTCTGAAAAGAGAATTTTATTAAACAAAAATCACCGACACAGTCGGTGATTTTTTTGCTACTGAATTTCCTTAAAGGCATCTGCGCCCTGCTTGCATATCGGGCAGACGAAGTCGTCGGGGAGCTCTTCTCCCTCGTGGACGTATCCGCAGACCGTGCATATAAATCCTTTTTTCTTCTGAGCGGCGGTGTTTTTGGTGTGGCTTCGGTAGTAGGAATACGTGATAGTTTCCTCGCCCGATATTTCTCTTGCACACTTCACGTCGCAGATAAAGAGCGTGTGAGTTCCGAGATCGACCGTGCTGTCTACGCTGAGTGATATGAAAGCGTTTACGTTTTCGATAAGAACGGGTACTCCGTTTTCCGAGCGCCAGAATTCAACGCCGTCAAATTTGTCGGCATTTCTTCCGCTTTGGAAGCCGAAGTTTTTGAAGAGCTCAAACGGAGCGCTCTTGCAAATGCAGTTTAAGTTGAATTTTCCGGTTTTCAGAATAAGCCCGTGCGAATAGTTGTCCTTGTTGACCGCTACGGTGACGCGCTCGGGAGTGCTCGTCACCTGCATAACGGCGTCAACGATACAACCGTTGTCTTTCTTTCCGTCGCTCGTGGTAAGGACGTACAGACCGTATTCGATCTTGAAAAGGGCAGATGCGTCGATGTTTGATAAGCTCATATTTTTCTCCTGTAATCGCGTAATAATTTGATCCTTGCCTATATTATACCATATTATGCCGAAAAGTAAAGAGAAATTTTATAAAATCATTTTACGAAGCAAAATGCACCTATAAAAGCCTTCCCCGGCGGGGAAGGCTACGGTCGGTAGCCTTGCTCCGCAAAGCGAATGATTAAATACGAGCGGAATTGAAATTATCACGGTAGGGGTCGGCGCCCACGACGACCCGGTATCCCTGATGCGCATTATTAAGTGCAAAGTGCAAATGTGCAAAACCCGACGGCAGAGCCGTCGCGTGACGGTTTGCCTTGCAAACCTAAGTTTCGGTAGCTTTGCTTCGCAAAGCAAATGATTAAATACGGGTCGTCGAGGCGCCGACCCCTACA
>JAZOSN010000028.1:0-40166 GCA_045657105.1 Eubacteriales bacterium | reverse complement strand
CTTATAAAATACAGCGACCCCGTAGGCAGAGATGCATATACAAGGACAGCTCAGTTTATTCTGTTTCTTGCGCTTAAGCGTCTTTGGCCAAAGGCTCAAGGCAGTATGAACTCTACTATCGGTTCGGGACTTTATTTCAAGGTTACGGGAATAGACGACTTCTCCTCTGATGCTTTTAAAAGCGAGGTTGAACGTATCGTAGCCGAGGATTTTCCTCTTTATAGGCGCAGAATGCAAACAAAAGATCTCATTGAGTACTATAAAAGCATAGGACAAGAGGATAAAGCACAGTTGCTTTCTTACAGACAGAAAGAAAGAATTGACGTATATGAAAACAACGGATTTCTCGATTATTTCTATGGCGAGATGGCTCCTTCGACGGGATTTTTACGCTCATGGGATATAATTCCGGCACCCAACGGATTTATATTCATATTCCCCGATACGAATAATCCCGACAGAGTTTCAGAATATCGCGACAGTCCTAATTTCTTCTATATGTCCAATGAGAGCAAGCGTTGGTGCGAGCTTATGGAATGCGAAACGGTTGCAGACCTTAACGAGCTTGTTTCCTCGGGCAAAATAAGAGAGCTTATAAGAGTAAATGAGGCTTTGCACGAAAAGAAGTTTTCTAAGGTTGCAGATATGATTTGCGAAAGAGGTGCAAAGGCTGTTATGCTCGCAGGACCAAGCTCGTCGGGAAAAACGACGTCTGCTAACCGACTTGCAACGCAGCTCCGGGTTCACGGTAAGCATCCGATACTTATGAGTCTTGACGACTATTACCTTGATCGCGACAAGCTTGTTCCCGGTCCGGACGGAGAGGTCGATCTCGAACACATAAATACGATAGATACGGCACTTTTTGCAAAGCATCTCGAAGAGCTCCTTGCAGGTAAAGAGGTCGAAATTCCTTGCTTTAATTTCAAAAAGGGTTGTAGGGAGTGGAACGGACACAGAATGCGGCTTTGCAATGATTCGGTGATAATAGTCGAAGGTCTGCACGGACTGAATCCTTGTCTTATCCCCGACGGATTTGACAAAAATCTCGTGTTCAAAATGTACGTAAGCCCGATGCTTGCACTTAATCTTGACGACCATAACCGTATTCCGTCAAGCTATCTAAGACTTTTAAGACGTACCGTTCGCGACTACGAAACGAGAGGCTCATCTGTTCAGAAAACTCTTGCGATGTGGGATTCGGTGCGACGCGGCGAGGAGAGATGGATATTCCCGTTCCAGGAGAACGCCGACGTTATGCTGAATAGCTCTACGCTTTACGAGCTTTCGGTTCTTAAAAAGCACATCTTCCCGCTTCTTACCGAGATAAAAGCCTCTGACGAATGCTACGATCAGGTAAGAGCTATGGTAAAGGTTCTTAACTACGTCAGAGAAGCAGACGTTGACGACGAGATACCGCCTACGAGCATCGTTCGCGAATTCATCGGCGGAAATAGCTTTTATAAATGATAAAAAACCTCTTTTCGGAGCCCGAAAAGAGGTTTTTGCTTTATATTTTTCTGTATGCGAGTATCTCAAAAGCGTAGGTACATTCAAGGGCGTCGAGTGCTTCAAGCTTTTTGCGATCCTTTTCGCTCGTGCGGCAAAAATAGGGCGTCATCGTGAAAAGATCGTAGATTTCCTTTTGACTGCTCATAATAAATTTTCCGTTAATATCAACCTTTTTTATCATCTCAAAGCCGTCTATACCGTAGGGCATGACCTCGTTCTCGTACGGTTTGTCGTACAGTGCCGCTTTGAGCTCCCAAAGATGCCTTGCGCTCGGAATAACGGTTATAAATAAGCCGGAGTCAACAAGAACTCTTGCAAACTGATCGGGACAGAGCGGGGCAAATACCGATAATACCGCATCTGTCGAGGTGTCGGCTATCGGGAGTGAGTACGAGCTCGCCACCGCAAGCTCAACCGTCGAATCCGCTCTTTTACATTCGCCGTTAAAGCGTTGAGCGGCAAGACGGAGTGCTTCCTTTGAAATATCAATTCCGATGATTCGAAGATCACGTTCGCTTTCGGTAAAAAGCTCTTTTATACGCGATGTGTAGTAGCACTCTCCGCAGCCCGAATCGAGCAGGGTGAGCGATTTTTTGTCGGTCAGTGAGAGAAGCGTTTTTGCAAGTGCCTCACGAAGAGGAGCATAGGCTCCACTATCGAGAAACGCCTTTCGGGAAAGGAGCATTTCGCGACTGTCACCGTGATTTCCGCCTTTTTGCGACATAAGCAGATTGACGTGACCGTATTTTGAAATATCGTGTGAGTGACCGTTTTCGCAGACGTATCGTGAGCTCTCTCTTGATAGCACTGTGTGACAGATAGGGCAAATAAGCATAATTTTTCCTTTGCTTTGTTAGTCAAGTATCATATGGGAATCCATATCGTTTCGCTTCCAACGGATGTATAAATAAGTGTTGCCGTCGGGAATGAATTTTTCGCCTGCCTTATATAATGTTCCGTTGATGGTCGCCCATCCGAGTGCTGTAAAGCCTTCCCGTGTTTGAGTTATCTTAGGCACTGTGATCGAGGTGTCCTTTTTGACGTGCGCGACGTTATCTCCGAATTGAACGGCATATTCACCCGAGGAAGGATTGCCCGCCCTCGATGCCTTTATCACAAGCGACGTTTTTGAGCGAATATCTCCGTTTTGTTTATAAGCGATGATGTAGATTACGTTCAGATCGCCGTCGTTTAACCTGAGATCCTTCGCGCTTACGCTGAATGAAGCGGAAACTGTGTTCGTGAGGATTTTCGATGCGATCAGTTTTCCATCGTTCAGATATACTTCGACAGTCCTTGCGGAGGTATGCGTAGTTTCTATCTTAAAGGAAAGAGTGCCGCTTGTGCTCGTAGGTATGATATAATCGGCTGTGACTCCGAACGCGGTAGTGTTGTCGTTTGCGATGGTGGCAGATCCCGAGGGAGTTACCGTTATCTTTTCGCTTCGCTCAAAACCGCTATCGTCGATGTTTATAGCAGGGGCAGAGAAGTTTTCGTCTATCCAGTTTATTCTGTTTTTAAGCCAATTTTTTAAGACGTTAAAATCGGTTTCAAAATCGTAGCTGATACCGCCGTTGATGTTGTGTGGCTTCCAGTTGGTTCGCGGACCGTTTCTTTCGTAGCATCTGAGGGCTTCCTCTCCGATGTAGTCGTAATAAATATCAAGTGACTGCATCATATCGTCAAGCGCCTCACGCATTGAGAACCATCTTTCCTGACAAAGAGCAACGAAATACGGATCTCCTACTGCCTTTGAAAACCAACCGTTGCTCAAATTTCCGCGATCCTCAACCCAGTAGTCCCAGCGTAACCATTTTTCGGTAAGTGTGACTATGTTTCCCGATGCGTTGTCAAAATCCCAGCAGGGGCCGAAGACTATTTTGCCGTCATCTATGTAATAATACATAGAGAGATATCCCAGCTCAATATTGTTAAAGAGGTTCCAAATCGTCCAGAAATCGACCATCGAGCCAATATCAACGTACTCGCTGTAATGCTTGCCCTTGGCGTTGTGGAAGGTGGGGGAAAACAGGGCGTCCTCAAAGTCCTGAATAAGCGTCTGGACGTACTCCTGCATAACGGTATTTGTCGAAAGAGCCGCCGGATTATCCATAACCACCGGCATATTGTGTGTGGTTCGCCACTTGGTGCCGTCACCGTGCAGTCTGCCGTCGTATTCGATGAGATAGCCTGACGTAAAGTCAAGCTTACTCGGATCGAAATAGCCCGAAAGATCGATTTCCTTTGAGCGCCTTTGACCTGTATCGGGATCTGTGTAGATAAACGAGAATTTCTGTGTGGATAGCCAACTGAGGTCGTTTTTCATCGCCTCTGCAAGCGAGTTTGAAATTTCTTTCGGAGCTTGAGTGTTGAGAGCGTAAAGGTGCGCTATATCCTCGGCGTATTCTTCCCAGTCGAAGGTTTCAACGCGTCCCTCGTCTATGCGGATACTTTCAACGAGAGAGTATATTCCTCTGTATTTTCCGTTGTAGTAGAGAACTACCCAGGTAGACTCTGTGTAAGTCATACCGAGCGTTCCCGAAAGATCGTATGCAAGCTTGTTTCTCATATGAGTTACGTCAAACCAGTTTGCAAGCAGATACCAGTGACGGCTCTCTCCCATACCGAAAAGATCCTCCTTGCTGTCAAGACGAAGCTTATAGGAGTATTTGTTTTTTGCCTTCATATCGCTCATGCCGTAGCTCGAGTTTCCTCGGCAACGAAGCTGAGCACTTCCTCCGTTTTCGTCGGTGTAGGTGTTCGAGAACTCGGAGTAGCGGTCGTTAAGTACAAATCTTACCGAGATGTCGGTATATTCCGTCTTGCTCGTTATCTGATGCTGGGGATCCGTAGTTATGTAGACCTCGGGAAGAGAAGTACGGTCCTCACCTTCGTCGGTAACACTATTATCTTCAATAACGCTATTATCTTCAATCGGAGCGCAGGCGGGGATCATAAAGACAAGCGCGAGAACGAGCGCAGTAAACGAAATGAATTTCCTATGTTTAGACATATACACCGACCTTTCTTGTGGCTTTTTAATTATTATATAATATTACTCGTCAAAAATCAATAAGATACGCGACCTTTTGAGCGTATAAATAAAATTTAACATTTTTCGGCAGATATAAAACCTTTTAATCATATCATTGACAAACGCAGGAAATTGTAATATAATTGCTTATACGACTTTGATGAGAGGAAATAAAAATGAACAGAAAAAGCGGAGTTCTTATGCATATATCAACACTGTCGGGTGATTACTCGATAGGATCGTTTGGCGAGCAGGCGAAATATTTCGTCGATTTTCTTGCCGACTGCGGATTTTCATATTGGCAGACTCTTCCGTTTTGTATGACAGACGAGTGCAATTCTCCTTATAAATCCTTTGCGGCTTTCGGAGCAAATCCTTATTTTATAGACCTTCCCACGCTCTGTAAAAAAGGTCTTATCACCGAGGACGAGCTTTTTGCGGCAAGACAGAGATCTCCGTATCTTTGCGAATATGAAAGACTCTCTGTTGAAAGATACTCTCTGCTAAAAAAGGCATCGTCGCGTCTTTCAGAGAGTGAAAAAGAGCGCATAAGCGACTTTCTTATTAAATATCCTGAGCTTGCAATAGCATCGCAGTTCCTCGCTCTGCGCGAGAAAAACGGCGATAGACCGTGGTATGAATGGAATGTTCAGACGCCTGATGCAGATACGCTTCTCGCGTGGCAGTTTATACAGTACGAGTTTTTCAATGAGTGGTCCGAGATAAAGAAATATGCAAATGAAAAGGGCATAAAGCTCATCGGAGATATTCCGATATACGTTGCGCTCGATAGCTGTGATGTCTGGGCGCATAAGGAGCTTTTCTCGCTCGATAAGGATAACAGACCGAAATGTGTAGCGGGGGTTCCGCCCGACTATTTTTCAGAGGACGGTCAGCTCTGGGGAAATCCGCTCTATGACTGGAAAGAAATGAAAAAGGACGGCTACGCTTGGTGGTGCAGTCGTATCGAGTATATGCTAACGCTATTTGACGGAGTACGTATCGACCATTTCAGAGGATTTGAGGCATATTGGAGCGTACCTGCGAGCGCAAAGACCGCCAAAGAGGGAAAATGGGTTAAGGGCCCGGGCAGAGCGCTGATTGATAAAATAAAGGAAGTAGCAGGAGATAGGCTTATTATTGCCGAGGATCTCGGAGATATAACTCCCGAGGTCGAAAAGCTACTCAAATACAGTGAGTTTCCGGGAATGAGAGTGTTTCAGTTTGCTTTCCTCGGTGATAGAGAGTCCACACATCTTCCGCATAACTACGCCAAAAATTCGGTTGCCTATACTGGTACGCACGATAACGCTACGCTTCTCAGCTATACGTGGGAGGTAACTCCCGAGGATAGAAGAGCGATCTTCTCGTATTGCGGCTATGACGGCGAGGATAAATCGCTTGGTTGTCAAGCAATAATGAGAACGATGCTTGCAAGTCCGTCCGACACAGTTATATTCCCGATACAGGATATACTTATCTACGGCTCGGATACGAGAATGAACGTTCCGGGCGTTGCAAAGGGCAACTGGGAGTACAGGCTTACAATAGATCAGCTTGACAGTATCGACAGAAATAAGTTCAGAATATGGAACCGTGACTGTTTCAGAATATAAATAAAACCGCAAGGATTAGCTCCTTGCGGTTTTCGTTTTAATAAATCGTTATTCTTGCAAAAGCGATCTGACGCTTTTCGGTATCGTAGCTCGAATTTATGCAGTTTACGTAGTAGAGCGTTTTTTCGTCATCGCCTACCCAAAATCCCGCACTGTAACCCATTCGGCTGTTGTCAACGTCCTTTTCCAGCGTGAAGGAAAGCGGATTTTTGATAGCTTCCCAATTTTTGCCGTTGTCGAAGCTTACGAGTATCTTGTCCTCGCAACCGTAGCGTGAGGTAACTACGAGTGTTCCGTTCTCGCCGCCTGCGGGTAGCCATGCAACGGCAGGGCCGGATTCAACGTACAGGTTTTCCCCGTATTCGATGCGCTCACCATAGTCCTTTGGATCGCCCCAGTCTGAGAGAGAGTCTGCGGTTTTGTAGAATATCGGAGCGCCCCATTTGCCGTCAAATTTGTGAACGAGCTCGAAAACCATAAGGTATTTTCCGTTGCCCATTTTCGTTATGACCGGCATACCTGCGCGCGCTGTGGAGTCCTCACAGGCAACTACCTCGACAGGCATCTCCCAGTTTACACCGTCCTTTGTTCGGCGGTAAACGATAGTCTGGTCGTGACTTCCTTTGGCGGTGCTTCCGGTGTCGTCAGAATAGAAGCAGTATAGATAGCCGTCATCTTCACCGTAGATCGTGAAGGGCTCCCATACGCCGAATCTGTCGCCGCCGCCGCTTGCAATAAGAGCATACTGCTCCCACGTGTAGCCGCAGTCAAAGCTTCTCCAAAGCGAAATTGTGGATTTTGCACTGTAATTTACCGAGTTTGCCGAGAAAATAAGTGTTCCGGCGGGCATATCTCCAAGCTGAGCGGGAAGCTCGTAAATGTGAGGCATCTGACCTTCGTTCAGCGAAGGATCCATTTTTTCGATAGGACGTGAGATGCACTTCCAGCTTTTGCCGTTGTTTGTGCTCATCATAACGGCGGCATCGGTTTTTTCGTGATCGCCGCTCAGATGGTCGCCCGAAAGATAGTGGGCCGCGATAAGCTTTCCGTTGTCCTTTTCATTTTTCTGATGACTCAGCTGAATTATCGAAGGATAGGATACGTTAGACACCCTGAAAGGAGAAGAGAGAAGAGAAGGATCCAGA
This sequence comes from Eubacteriales bacterium, assembly GCA_045657105.1. GTDB lineage: Bacteria > Bacillota > Clostridia > Oscillospirales > CAG-272 > SIG672. The sequence goes on along the minus strand of JAZOSN010000028.1, from coordinate 32,859 downwards.
TTGTTTTCGGGCACCTGATATACGGTGGATACGAGCTCTACGTCAAACTCGACTCCGTTTGATGCCATAATGGTATTCTCAGAGTTGTAAAGTCCTGCCTGAGTTTTTCCTGCCGAAACGTCTATTCCGACCTTGTTACCTTCGGGCGATACGTCAACGTATTTTTCGATGAATATCTTGATGGCACGTACGGTCGCCATCTCGGTCGTTCCGACGATGGCTATACTGTTTTCGTTTATCTGAATGATGTAAGCGTCCTTGTCGGTTTGCTGAGCGAGATAGCTCAGAGCGTCCGCGCTCTCACTGCGGTCGGTTCTGCCGACGAGTATTTCCTTTGCGGAGTCACTCTTTTCCTCGTCCTCTGCGATCGCAACCGTAAGAGAAAGTCCGAGCTTTGCTTCAAGCGCGTCTTTCAGATTTGCCGTTTGCCGTATAAGAGCGTCCGACGCGTTGTCAGGTCGTATTATCTTGAAATTCGCAAGAGAAAAAAGATCGCCGTACTGTGTGTCGCCGTCCGTGTCGTCACCTTTGCAGGAAACGAGAAGGGAAACCGCCGTACAGAATATCAGGATAAGAGAAAGCGCTTTTGATAAAATACGAAAACTTTTCATACTTAAAAATCCTTTGTGATATTTTACTTATGTATAAATATTATCATACACCGAAAATGAAAACTTGTATTTTGGAAAACTTATGTTGAACAAAAGAAACTTTTATATGAGTATTTTATCAAAAACGTGTGAAAATGTCAATAGATGTTATATTTTGAATAAGATGTGTTGATAAAAATGAATATGTAACAAAAAAGGAATCGTTTCGGTGTGGCGATTCCTTTTTAACGGCTTTATGAAGATGAATTTTAATAATATTTGGGTCTTAAAATCATCCAAATAATCCAAAGACCACCTGTAAAGAATATCATAAAAATATCAAACAATAACGAATACTTGCGTTTGATTCTTCCGCTTACAGTAGCTGCGGCTGCCGCAGATGACGAAGCGGAAGTATTATTGTTAATAATTATCGGCTGATCTTCACGCTGCTTGTTCTCCTTGTAGTTTTGCGTAGGGCAACCACAATGTATGCAGACTACCGCCTCGTTTTCAATTTCTTTTCCACATTTTGAGCAAAACATATCTACCTCCTGAAAATAAAAAGTGCGCCAACCGAAGTCGGCGCACCGAAAAACGCAAACTCCGATTGTCGCTACACAAACCGAACAGAATTAGAGCATAATACTAGCAATAACTATTTTCGGAGGAATTTGCGCTTTTACCAAATTCACAATACGAAAATAGTTATAGCCAAAAAAGGGTATAGTATTCCTAAACAAAAAATACCCCAATTCTATTTATTCAGTTTGTGTAGCATAATTATTATAACACAAACCGACAAAAAATCAAGGGGTATTTTAAATTTTGTAAAATATGCGGAAATCTGCTCTTGTTTCCGTCATAGCCCACCCATACACCTGCGCTGTATTTTATTCGGTTATTTTTTTAGTTCTGTTTTGAATCTGAGCATATTCCAAGAATGCTTTTTCAGAGTAATATCTCCGTTTTTCGAGATTTCAACGCTTTTCGGCGCTACGCGTTCGGTATCCTTGTCGTTGATGGCTTTGAGATCGTCGCAGTAAAGCTCGATATGCTCACTGAGAGTACACTCGCCATAGCCCTCGCTTACAAAATCAAGCAGGATATCCTCGTCAAGCGAACGGTTGACGGCAAAAAGAACGAGCTCTCCCGTCTCCTCGTTTATAACGACCGAGGACTCAACGTAAGGAACTGCGAGATTTCCTATTTTGTAGCTTTCGCAGTCGATAATAGCTTTGAGCGCGCTTCCGTTTCCGTAGTTTGAAGCGTAGAGGAAGGGGTAGAATATAGTTTGCACCCACGCTTTTCCGCCATTTTCAGTCATGATCGGAGCGATGACGTTTACGAGCTGAGCGATACAAGCCATCTTGACTCTGTCGCAGTTGTTTTGCAGAGTCATCAGCATACAGCCAACGAGAAGCGCGTCTTCAAACGTGTATATTTCTTCAAGCAGATGCGGAGCGACCGACAACTCTTTTGCCGTTTCGCCCATCGTACGAAACCATACGTTCCATTCGTCAAAGGAAAGATTGACCGTTTTGTTTGAGTGCTTTTTAGCCTTGACCGCATCGCAGATGCTCACGACTCCCTTGATAAAATCGTTCATTGACAGCGATTTTGCGAGATATTCCGCCGTGTTTCCCGAACGGTTTCCGTAGTATGCGTGCAGGGAAACGTAATCAACTACGTCGTACGCCTCGTCAAGCACGGTCCACTCCCACTCTCCGAAGGTCTTCATATGAAAATGCATACTTCCGCAGGCAACGAGCTCGATCGAGGGATCGGTCCATTTCATAAGCTTGCCCGCCTCGAGAGCTATACGTCCGTATTCCTCGGCGGTCTTGTGACCTATCTGATGAGCACCGTCCATCTCGTTGCCCAGACACCACGTTTTGATCTTGAACGGCTTTTCAAATCCGTTCTCTCTACGCATATTTGCATAGTAGGTGTCGGAGTCAGAGTTACAGTATTCTACGAGGTTTTGCGCCTCCTCGGGTCCGCGAGTTCCGAGGTTTACCGCCATCATAATTTCGGTGTTCGCACGCTTTGCCCACTCCTGAAATTCGTCGATGCCGACCTCGTTGGTTTCAATGGAGTTCCAGGCAAGCTCCATACGTCTCGGACGCTTCGAGCGATCGCCCGTGCCGTCCTCCCAATTATAACCCGATACGAAATTTCCGCCGGGATAACGTACTATCGGGACGTTTAATTTGTTTATAAGCTCTAAAACGTCACGGCGGAAGCCTAACTCGTCTGCGCTCTCGTGGGACGGCTCGTATATGCCCCCGTAAACCGCGCGTCCGAGATGCTCGATAAACGAACCGTATATGCGTCGGTCGATGTTACCGATCTTGAAATTTTTGTTTACAAGAATCTTTGCTTTCATATATGAAATCTCCTCTATACCTTTGATAAATAAATTCTACAATGTTGACAAATTTTTTTCAATGTGATATAATGCTGAAAAACTGACTTATTCTGCTTTTTGAGGTGAGCTGATATGCAAATAAACAATATAGGTTATCATTTCAAACATCAAAACGGATTTGAAATAAAACGCCCGAACGGCTCGGGTGACTATATGCTCCTTCTTTTAAGAACGTCTGCGGTCTTCCACTTTAACACGGGAGATGAGATCGCGCCTCACGATTCTTTTATCATGTACGACAAGGGAACTCCGCAGCATTACGGGATAAATGAGGAATATTTCTCGAACGACTGGATACATTTTGATATTGACGAAGTCGGTATGAAATCGCTCAGAGATATGAATATTCCGTTTGATACGATCGTTTCGCTCGGTGATATAAAGGATCTTTCGCAGATAGTAAAAACTATGTATCGGGAAAAATACTCGGCAAATCCGTATAAGGAAAAAACGCTTGCCCTTTATTTTGAGCTTCTTTGCATAAAGATAAGCGAAAAAATAAAATGCGCGGGAGAGATGCAGTCCTCGCCCAACTACGCAAAGCTTTCTGCCGTGCGTACGGAAATATACAATCACCCCGAAAGGAGCAGATTGGTCAGTGAGCTTGCAAAGTCTGCTATGATGAGCGAGTCCTATTTTATGCACCTGTATAAGCAGTTTTTCGGCGTGAGCGTAGTTACCGATATAATAAATGCAAGAATAGAACACGGTAAATTTCTGCTTTCCGCAACCGATATGACGGTAAGCGCCGTAGCGTACGAATGTGGATATAAGAACGATGTTCAGTTTATGCGGCAGTTTAAGACTGTGGTCGGAATGACACCGAGTGAGTACCGCAGGTAGTACGGGAATCTGAACCCAACGCGCGCAGTGGGATATACGATAACCGCCAACTCACCTTATCGTGCTATAACAAAAAGCCCTCCCCAGCGGGGAAGGTGGCGCGGCGAAGCCGTGACGGATGAGGAGAGTATTATTGCAGAATGTAAAATTTTGTTGAAATACGGGAATCTGAACCCAACGCGCGCGGCGGGACATACGATAACTGCCCACTTACCTTGCCGCGCGCTATAACAAATCGCCATAGGCGATTTGCGGGGTTTCATATAAATTACGGGAATCTGATCTCCGATCAGGATTTTTTGCTCGCGCCTTACGTGAGCGAGCTCCCGACGGCTTGCTCGCAAAATGCGAACCCAAGCGTACTTCGTACGCCGCGCCGCTTGCGGCGCGGATACAAATAGAAAAGACAGGTTCGTAGAACCTGTCTTTTCTATTTATGACCCGTACGGGAATCGAACCCATGTTACCGCCGTGAAAGGGCGGTGTCTTAACCGCTTGACCAACGGGCCAAAATCGTCGGCTTTGCCGACAATTAACGATGCTTATGCATCGAATATGAATTGTCGGTTTCGCAGACTAAATAGCGGAGATTGGACTTGAACCCATGACCTACCGGGTATGAACCGGTTGCTCTAGCCAACTGAGCTACTCCGCCATATTTAAAGCGGAAAGGTTATCACGCCTGACCGCCTAAGCATTATATCATAGCGAAATCGCTTTGTCAATACCTTTTTTGAAAAAAATATAAAAAATGTCGGAATTTTTTGGCCTGTATTATATAGTTTCAAATTTTGCCGAATTTATGCGCCTTATTTGCTATGTAAAAGTGTTTCGCACATCAGAAACGTCACCATAATAAGCAGGTATATATTGAAATTTGCATATATTATCATATATACCGTAAGCACCCAGATAAAGGATAGAATTACCATAGAGAGCACTCTGCATATCCTCTCTGAAACAGACGGCGAAAATAGCGAAAGACAAGCCGCCTTGATAGCGCAGTATCCGTCGAGCGGCTTTGACGGAATGAGATTTATCATCGCAAGTATAAGACTGGCAGAAGCAAATGCGCCGAGCTTTTTACAAAGCAGACATACAAGAAAGCAGATGATGTTTACAAGAGGTCCTGCAAGACTGATAATGACGTCACCCATGTATGACGTCGAGTTTTCACCCCTGTTTATCACTGCACCGAACGGACGTATACTTATCCCGAGTATTTTTCCTTTCATAAGACGTATCGCCGCGATATGTCCAAGCTCGTGCAGAGCAGTTGCAAAAAATATTGCGAAAACGTAAGAAAAGCCGTATATAAGCGCGGTGGAGGCAAGATATAACGGTGTTGACACAGACAGATCTATTTTTGGCTTCATATTATTCTCCCGAAATCAGATGCTTAGAATAATATATTCGAAAAAGACGGAAAGTTTCTCCTATATGCAAAAAAACACTCCTTGAAGGAGATCAAGGAGTGTTTATGTAGTTAGAATTACTCAGCGTCTGCGCTTTCAGCAGGAGCTTCTTCAACGAGATCTGCGGGAAGGGTAGAAGGATCGTCCGAAGAATATACGAGTGCTTCGCCTTCGCTTTCTTCCTCTGCTTCCTCAATAGCCTCGGGAGCTTCGGGAGCGATAAGAGCGCGGATCGAAAGGCTTACCTTCTTCTTCTCGTCGTCGATAGCGGTGATCTTAGCGTCAACCTTCTGACCGATTTCAAGAACCTCAGAGGGGTTTCCGATGCGCTTGTCTGCGATCTGCGAGATGTGGATAAGTCCGTCAACGTCGGGAACGATCTCAGCAAATGCGCCGAAGGGAGTGATACCTACAACGGTAACGTTTGCAACGTCGCCTACTGCGTACTGATCGTTGAAGATCTTCCAGGGATTGGTGTCCTCGGTCTTGCAGCCGAGCGAGATGCGCTTCTTCTCAACGTCGAAGGATTTAACGAATACTTCGATAGGATCGCCAACCTTTACGATCTCGGAGGGATCCTTGACTCTCGACCAGGAAAGCTCGGAAACGTGAACCATTCCGTCAACTCCGCCGAGGTCTACGAATACGCCGTAAGCGGTCATGGACTTAACGCTTCCAGTGAACTTCTTGCCGACTTCCATTTCAGACCAGAACTTTTCGAGCATAGCCTTGCGCTCGCGGCGAAGGATAGCGCGGATAGATCCGACTGCGCGGTTCTTCTGATCGTTTACTTCGATAATAATGAAATTCTGAACGGTTCCGACGAGAGTGTTCAGATCGCCCGAAGCGGGAACGCCCGACTGAGATGCGGGAATGAATACCTTGGTGCTTCCAACGGTAGCGATAACGCCGCCCTTGATGACCTCGGTGATCTTTCCTTCAACAACTGCGCCTTCCTCAGCGGCAGCCTTGATCTTCTTCCAGTCTGCGATGCGGTCGATGCGGCGTCTGGAAAGTCCGACAACGCCCTCAACGTCGCTTACTCTTACGACGAATGCTTCGATCTCGTCGCCTACCTTATACAGGGAACGTACGTCGGTGTTAGCATCTGTTCTGATCTCATCAACCGAAAGGATACCGGTTCCCTTGCAGGAAAGGTCAACATGGATTTCGGTGTTCGAAATTGATGTGATAACGCCTGTTACGATGTCTCCTGTATTTAAAGTCTTGAGAGAACTCTCAAGCATTGATGCAAAACTTTCATTTGCCTGCTCGTTTGTGTTAACAAATTCGCTCATAGTTTTAATTACCTCCTCTATTATGTAGCCTGGCGTCGATGCACCGGCAGTAATAGCAATTTTATTTACTCCCGAAAGGGAAATGCTCCGCACGTCGTCTGCGCTCTCTATAAGGTGCGAATTATCAGATACCGTTTTGGCAAGGGCGAGCAAACTCATAGAGTTTGAACTGCTCCTGTCCCCGATAACGAGTACGGCGTCCGAGCTTTCGGCAAGACGTAAAACGTCATTTTGCCTATTTTCAGTAACACCACATATTGTATCAAAAAAAATTGAATTTGTACAGGAGTTTTTGAGCTTTTTTTTGCATTTCTCCCATTCGTACAATTTTTTGGTCGTTTGAGCCACCATTATAGTCATTTTGTTAGTGAAATTGTACAAGTCGAGCTCATCTGCGGAGCCCGCGACGAGCACTTCACCGTGCGCTCTGCCCACTATTCCGCGCACCTCGGGGTGGTCCTTGTCGCCGTATACGACGAGCAGACTGTCGGGAGCAGTATTCTCCTCGACTATGCCGTGTATCTTCTTTACGAACGGACAGGTGAGGTCGCATATTCTGAAATACGGATTTTTTTCAGACAGTGCCATCAGACGCTTTTCGATGTCAAGCTCAACACCGTGCGCACGTATTACGACGGTGCAGACGTTGTCTGCATTTGCAAGAGAGCATATATCCTCGAGCTGAGCGTCCGAGATCACAGTGAGCCCTTTTTCTTCAAGCGATCTCATAACGTGGCGGTTGTGAATTATCTCGCCGAGCGAAAATATCCTGCCGCCGCTACCGGTGTCGAGAAGCTCGTTTACCATATCTACGGCACGCTTTACTCCGAAGCAAAAGCCTGCATATTTGGATAAGCTTATTTCCATTTGAGTTATCTCTTTTCGCTTTACTTGATCATATCGGTTATACGGTCAAAGACTATGTGAGCCGCGCGGTCGTATTCTGCGGTAGTTCCTTCGGTAAAGCCGAACTCTTCGTACTCGATCGGTTTTCCGATTCGTACATAGGTGCGCCTGAAAAGCGAGATCTTCCAACCCTTTGTCTGAATACACATAGGGAGAACTCTGACCTTTGCGCGAAAGGCGATCTGACCTACACCGTTCTTTATCGGGGTATCCTTCGGATCCTCCTTTGCATGGCGAGTGCCCTGAGGGAACATTCCGACCATCTCACCCTCGCCGACGAGAGCTATCGTATGTCTTGTGGCAAGCGCGGCAGAGGCGGGGGACTTTCTGTCAACAGGAAAAGCTCCCATAGCCTTTGCAAAATGTTTGAGTATCGGAACACCGAATATCTCTTTCTTGGCAAAAAATCTGACCTGACGGTTCATAACCGCGCCGACTATTGCGGCGTCCCAAAACGAGATGTGGTTCGCGCATACTACGCAACCGCCCTCGGTCGGCTCGTTTTCAAGTCCCTCAACCTTCACTCTGAAAAAGAATTTCACAAGAGAAGAGCAGGTGATCGAGATAAAATTATAAAACTTGTTCATCGTGCGATGCTCCTGTAAGGTTAAATATCTATACGCTTGCCGATTATTTCAAGAGCGCAGGCAAAGGTCTGATCGGGCTCGAAAGCCGAGTTGTCGAGAAATACCGCGTCATCTGCGGGAACGAGAGGCGCCACCGCGCGCGATGAGTCGTTTGCATCACGCTTTTCAAGGTCGGCAAGAACCTCCTCGTAGGTCGTCTGAACGCCCTTCGCGAGAAGCTCCTCGCAGCGGCGCATAGCTCTCGTTTCGTTGTTTGAAACGAGGAATATCTTGACGTCGGCATCGGGCATTATGACAGTTCCGATGTCGCGTCCGTCCATTATGACGTTGTTAGACTTTATAATGTCCTTCTGTGTTCCGAGAAGGAAGCTTCTGACGCTCGGAATTGCCGATACTGCCGATGCATACATCGAAATATCGGGGAGTCTTATCTCTCTCGAAACGTCCTCGCCGTTAAGCAGTGTTTTCTGCTCGCCGTCAATGTATTTTATACCGACCGATATGTTTTCAAGCTGAGCACCCACCTCCTCGGCACTGTGGGGATCAAGCCCTGCGCGATAAATATACAGACCTATCGCGCGGTAGAGAGCACCCGTGTCAACGTAAACGAAGCCGAGATGCGCGGAGAGTCGTTTTGCAAGCGTCGATTTTCCCGAGCCGGACGGCCCGTCAATAGCAATTTTAAACATTATTTCAGTCCTTTCGGATAATTTATTCTGATTTTTTTGATGCGGAAATTCCGGCAAGACGTCCGCTTGACCAAGCAATTTGAAGATTAAATCCGCCTGTGTAGGCGTCAACGTCGATGATCTCGCCTGCAAAGAACAGCCCCGGGATAAGCTTTGACTCCATTGTTTTCGGATTTATCTCGCGTGTATCTACGCCTCCCGAGGTAATAATAGCCTCATCGATAGAGCGCGGAGCCTTTACCGTCAGAGCGAAGCTTTTGAGCAGTGAAAGAAGCTTTAAACGCTCAACCTTCGTTATCGAGTTCACCTTTCGCTCGGGTGAAATTCCCGAAAGCTTTACGAATACGGGTATCATCTTCGAGGGAAGAAGATCGCTTAGCGCATTTATAAAGTTCTTGTTTTTGCCCTTTTCGAAGTCGGATATAAGACGCTTGTCGAGCGTCTTTTCGTCAAGCGCGGGCTTTAAGTCTATAAGAACTTTGTATTTTTCGGGCGTTATGTCGCGAAGATGTGCCGACATCGAGAGTATTATCGGACCGCTCACTCCGAAATGAGTGAAGAGCATTTCGCCGAAATCCTCGTATATCACCTTGCCGCTTGACGCCTCGATAGCGCGCACGGAAACGTTTTTAAGCGCAAGTCCCTGCATATCTCGGCAGTGTCTTTCGCAGATTTCAAGCGGAACGAGCGACGGTCTGATCGGTGTCACGTTTATACCGAGCTTTTCGGCAAATTTGTGACCGTCACCGTCAGATCCCGTGCGAGGATAGGATCTTCCGCCGGTTGCAAGTATAACTCTGTCAAAGGGAAGCGCGGCATTCTGCGATAGCGTTTTCACTCCTGCGACGGTAAGAGCGCACTCGCCTTGCTTTACGAGTATGTCGGTGACCTTGTCGAAAACGACCTTAACACCGCTCTCGCGCATTTTGCGCCTCAGAGCATCCACTACGTCGGACGCCTTGTCCGATACAGGAAAAACGCGGTTTCCTCTCTCGGTTTTGAGAGCAACTCCTGCCTCCTCGAAGAAATCCATAACGTCTTGCGGCGTGAAAGCGGAAAGGCAGGCGTACATAAAGCGCGGATTGGTCGGAATGTTCTCAATTACCTCGTTCACCGCGCAGTTGTTTGTCAGATTGCATCTGCCCTTGCCCGTGATGCGGAGCTTCGTGCCGGTAAATTTCATTTTTTCGAAAAGCGTGACCGAGGCACCGCTCTGTGCGGCGAATATAGCAGCCATCATACCTGCGGCACCGCCGCCGATAACAGCAATTTTCAACAAACCTACCGCCTCCTTCGCGCGCAAAATACAGATATGTCTATTATATTTTATTTTTTATAAATTGTCAAGTTGTTTGATGAGAAAATGTAAAAGTTAAATCCTATACGGTGTATGTGTACAAATTTCACATCTCTCTTCTGTGCGCTTTGCATATCAGCCGAATATCACCGTAAAATTTTGCATATAATAAACGAAAGACTTTTGTAAATAAAGGAGAACTCTGCCGTGAAGCTTCCCGAGGCGGGATATAAAAGAGATTTTGTTCTTTTCGGATATTTTATAATAATTCTGACGCTTGGGGTGATAGCAGGCGGTGTTATCGTGAAGCTCCTTTTGCCGTTTGTGTCCGCGTGGGTAATAGCACTGCTTCTTCAACCGATAGTGAAGCGTACCGTTGAAAAGACCGATTGGTCGAAAAAGAGCGCGGGAATATTTGTGTTTTTTCTGATGTTCACACTTGCGAGCGGAGTAATCTTTCTGCTTTTCAGAAGGGTGTATAATGAGATGCGCGCCCTTAATATCTATATCGGAGAAAACTATGAGGATATTGCCGCAAGGGTTGCCGATCTTATAAAGAATTTTACCGCACGCTTTCGGACCTCTGACTCGTCAGAGAGCACCTATATCTACGATATGCTCGTTGATACCATACGCTCGTCGCTCTCAGAGCTTACTGTAAAAATGACCGATGCCGTCGGCAATTTTCTTGCCGCACTCCCGTATTTCTTTTTCTCTCTGATCATCTTTCTTATGGCGGCGTTCTATCTCTGCGCCGAGTTCGATACGATAAACAGATCGCTCGTTTCGCATATTCCCAAAAGGATAGCACAGAGCTGGAAGGCGGTGCAGGAAAAGGTGCTCACGTCTGCTCTCAAATATATAAAGGCGTACGTTATACTCTTTCTCCTCACCTTCACCGCGCTTATGATAGCCTTTATAATAGTCGGAGAAAAGTACGCGACTCTGCTTGCTGCGGTAATCGCGCTTCTCGATATTCTGCCGGTCATAGGAGTCGGAACAGTCCTTATTCCATGGGTTATAGTCCTATTCGCTCTCGGGCAGACTAAAAAGGCGGTGGTTCTGCTTATCGTCTGTATTATCGTTATGGTCGGACGTCAGATCCTCGAACCGCATATCGTCGGAACACAGCTCGGAGTCCACCCGCTTCTCACCCTCGTTTCTGTGTTCGTCGGTTATAAGATCTTCGGACTTCTCGGATTTATAATCGGACCGATCGCGGTCGTGGTGGTGAAAAATCTTTACGAGCTCTTTTTTACAAAAAGAGAGGATAGTACACCTCAAAAGCATATGCGGACTTAGAAAAGTGGACGCGGAGATCTTCTCCGCGTCCTTGCTTTTGGTAAAAAACACTTGACTTTTTTTAGTAATATGGTAAAATCATATTAAAGTAATGATGAAGGGAAGTGTGGCTTTGAGCTCTAAAAACAGATCGCTAAATAATCTCGTTCTGACGGCGATGTTTCTCGCACTTGGACTCATTCTTCCGTTTTTTACCGGACAGATAAAGGAAATAGGCAATATGCTCCTGCCGATGCACCTTCCCGTGATGCTCTGCGGACTTGTCTGCTCCCATAGGCACGGACTTGCACTCGGAGCGGCGCTTCCGATAGTTCGCTCACTTACCTTCGGAATGCCGATGCTTTTCCCGAGCGCGGTAGCTATGGCTCTCGAATGTGCGACTTACGGCTTCGTCATCGGATTTTTGTTTGAAAGATCAAAGCATAAACGCGTCACGACGCTCTACGTATGTATGATAATCGCGATGATCGCAGGCAGGGCGGTATGGGGAGCGTCGATGCTCGCACTGCTCGGAATAAAAGGTGAGCTTTTTACGTTTTCGGCGTTTTTTGCAGGTGCGTTTGCTAACGCCGTTCCCGGAATTATTCTTCAATTTGTGATAATTCCGCCGATAATACTTGTACTCGGCAAGGCTCGGTTGCTTCAATATACAGAAGATAAGGAGAAAAAGATATGAAAAAAAGTACCGTGTATTTTTCAAGAGAGATAACTCCCGAAAAGGTTCTCGAAATGTATAAGCTGCTCGGTAAGGAGCTTTCGGGAAGGGTTGCGATCAAGCTTCATTCGGGAGAAAAGGGAAATCAGAACTTTATCCGCCCTGAATTCTGGAAGGAAATAATTAGTTACGTCGGAGGAACGGTCGTCGAGTGTAATACCGCATACGAGGGCGCAAGAAACACGACCGAAAGACACAGAAGGCTTCTCTCCGATCACGGTTGGAGTAAATATTTCACGGTCGATCTTCTCGATGCCGAGGGACCTGATAAGGTGCTCGATATTCCAAACGGAAAGATAATAAAGAAAAATTACGTCGGTAAGGATATAGAAAATTACGATTCTATGCTCGTGCTTTCGCATTTCAAGGGACATCCGATGGGCGGATACGGCGGAGCCATAAAGCAGCTTTCGATAGGTGTTGCATCTTCGTTTGGCAAGCAGTATATTCACGGCGCGGGCGATCCGGATATGTTCTGGGATTCCGATCACGATAGCTTCCTTGAAGCTATGGCGGAGGCGGCGGGCTCTGTGATAGAATATTTTAATGGAAATATCGTTTACGTCAACGTAATGAAAAATATGTCTGTTGACTGCGACTGTTGTGCAGTTGCCGAGGATCCCTGTATGAAGGATATAGGAATTCTCGTTTCAAACGATCCCGTCGCTATCGATCAGGCGTGTCTTGATCTCGTTTACACTTCAAACGATCCGGGCAGAGATCATCTGGTCGAGAGAATAGAATCTCAGAACGGAATCCATACCGTCGAGGTAGCGTCGGAAATCGGATACGGCTCGCGTGAGTACGAGCTTGTCGAAATAGCTTGAAGGGGGTAAATATATGAAAACAAAGCTCTCAAAGCGCTTCTGGTGCGCGCTCACTCTGTTCAGTCTTGTCGGGCAGGTCGCATGGGTAGTTGAAAATATGTATTTCAACGTATTCATCTATAATATGTTTAATGCGAGCGCCTCTGATATTTCTCTGATGGTTGCGGCGTCTGCGATTTCCGCTACGCTTACGACAGTGTTTATAGGAGCTCTTTCGGATAAGATAGGAAAGAGAAAGCTCTTTATCTGCGGCGGATATATCCTCTGGGGAATATCTATTTTCAGTTTTGTGCTTCTTCGCAGCGATATTCTCGGAACGCTTTTCCCGATGACTCTCTCGGCGGCAAGCCTCGGAGTAACGCTTACGATAATTCTCGACTGTGTTATGACCTTTTTTGGATCGAGCGCAAACGACGCCGCGTTCAACGCGTGGCTCACCGATTCGACCGACTCTTCGAGCAGAGGCGGTGCGGAGGGAATAAACGCTATGATGCCGCTCGTTGCTATCCTCGTCGTATTCGGCGGATTTATGTTCTTCGATCTCACGAAGGCATCGAGTTGGACGCTTATTTTCTCGATAATAGGAGCGGTCGTTATAATAGTCGGTGTTCTCGGTATATTTCTTATTAAGGATCCCGATATTACCCCTACTAAAACCGGATATTTTTATAATATTTTCTACGGTTTCAGACCGTCGACGGTTAAAAACAATACGACGCTTTACATACTTCTCGCATCGTTTGCGGTCTTCAATATCTCGATACAGATATTTATGCCGTACCTTATAATTTACTATGAAAAGTCGCTCGCAATGGCAGATTACGTTCTCATTATGGCGCCTGCTATCATAGTAGCTTCGGTGTTTACCGCACTTTGGGGAAGGGTGTACGATAAGAAGGGCTTTAACTTCTCACTGACCGTTTCGCTCGTTTTTCTCGCGTGTGGCTATTTAATCCTGTATTTTACGAGAACGACTCTTCCGGTCTTTGTCGGATCGCTTCTTATGATGAGCGGTTACCTTGCGGCAATGGCGGTTTTCGGAGCGGCAATACGCGATTATACTCCCGAAGGAAAGGCAGGAATGTTCCAAGGGCTTCGTATCTTCTCTCAGGTGCTTATTCCGGGAGTTGTCGGACCCGCCATCGGAGCATACGTGCTTCGCGACGCGGAAAAGATAATGAACAGTGACGGCACGACCTCGTTTCTGCCGAACGAAAATATATTCATAACCGCGTTTGCGGCACTCGTAGTTCTCGTACCGATAGTAATACCGGTGGTTTTGAGATCAAGGAAAAAGTAAAATGAAATGCACCTCCGAAGGCTTTCGGAGGTGCATATTTTGTTAAACGGAATATTTGTTGACACACGGGGATAAATCCGAGCCGTAAGTAATACGGAGCTCGCTTGCAATTTCGTCGTATATCTGCCTGAAACGCTCGGTCTTGGGCGAGAGTATACTTGCTATATAGAACGAGGCGAGAGGCGCGAAATCTTCACCGTAAACGAACTCATCGTTGAGCTCGTACTCGCCGAATTCTTTGGGAGTGATGCCGTTTTTCTCGGCGTAAGCAAGATATAGTTTTCTGGTGGACACCGCCCAAAGTCGAATTATTTCATGAGCGTTTGTTTTACACGCGGAGTAATCGCTGTCGGTGTCAGATTTTCCGAGAACTGCAAGGGAGCACATTATGACCTGGCTTATCGTCATACAGTTGCCGGTTTAACGTTCAGACAGAAAAGCTCGTTGGGATAGATGATCTGAGCGCCGTAGTAGTAAAGTCCCTTTACAGCGTCTGCAAAACGGTTTTCGGGGCGGTAAGCCTCGACCGAATTGATCGACTCTGCGAAGGATATTGCGCGGGTGGTACGTGCATAGCACTTGGAAAAGTCGTCCTCGATAGCTACGTTGTTGGAAACGTAGATGTCGAATCCAATGAAAGAGCCGACGTATCCGTTGAAGAGCGCGCTTTCGTTGTTGGTAAGATAAGTGATGTTCGCTTTGAGAATGATCGAAGCGATCGCAGGCGAAACCTCAAGAACGGTCTTTGTGTTGCTGTTTATGTTGTTCATGATCATTTTTTCTCTTACCTTAATGAGCGTGTCGATGATGTTGTCGGGAGAAACTGCGTCGTTGGTTACGACGTTTTTTTCGTTGATCTCCTCGAACATACCGTAAACGTATTTGTCGGCATCGTTAGCAAGCGCACTTGCCGCCTGACGCATTGCGGACTGCATAATGCTCGGTCTGCTTTGAGCGAGATCGATGTCGTCGATCTGGAAGTTGAAGGCACGCGCGTTGGTACAGAAGATACGTACGTCTTCGTCACTGAGTATCTCGGGAGAATTCATATCAATATTCTTGTTGTACGGGAATATGCTTACGGGAGCTACGGCACATACTCTTACCGCACTGTTGCCCTTGAGCTCTCCCTCGAACTCTCTGTTGCAGTTACGAACTGCGATGTATTCCTTTTCGAGTGAATTATAAAGGGTTTCACTCCAAACCGTAGAAATAAAGCTATTTATTGCCATTTGAAAAATTCCTTTCTTGTAATGTTATTTTTGTTTCTCTTTACTTGTTTGAAAGAGTTTTCATTATCTGCTTGTAATGCTTGCGGACCTCGCTTGGTGACATCGCTCTTATCTGCTCGATAGAAAGCGATTCACCGAAATTGTCCGCACTTCCGATAGGACCGCTCGAACGTCCTTCGTTATTTTTGTTGTGAAGAACTGCCGATGCGGCGGCGATCTGCCTTCTGCGGTCGTATATCGCGTATGCGGCGATGAGCGGAATGTTTCTTTCCTTTGCCTCGATCGTTACCGAGTCGGGTATGCTATCCCTGTCAACGTCGGGAAAAAGCTCGCTGAACATCGAGTTTTCCGCATCTATGCGATCTCTTTCGGCAAGAAGATTTGAAAGACGCGCTATCTCGTCAATGTATTCCTGAACAGTTTTTTCGTTATCGTTCATATCAGAGTATCCTTTCTTTAATTTTTCTGCCCGTCGGAGTCGTCGTCAAGAATGAAATCAGTCTTTTTTGCTCGCTCCAAAAGCTCGCTCTTGCGCGTTACTATTCCGTCGGGAATTCTTTCAAGATATTCCTTGAAGCTTATCTGTCCGGAGGAAAGAAGCGTGTCGAGCGTGTTGACGAGCAGACTCTGTGAAAATCTTCTGCTCGCTCCGGTGTCTATCATAGCGTCGATAAGCTCACCCTCGAAAAGAGAAAAGTCTATCGTAGTGCAGGCTCCGTCGTAGTTTTCGGCAAGTATAACAGGTCGCTCTGGCGCCCAGTATTCTTTCAGAAGCTCAAATCTTATCTGAGCGAGCTCCTTTACCGCCTTTATAAAGTTAGAGCGTATTCCGTCAAGAGATACCTCTGAGGTTTCGCGGAGCGCAAGGATCGCGCTCGTGTTTGTCGGTTCGGTTTCGCCGAGAACTACGTCGTTTGCGCCGGTCAGGTGCTTTGTGTTTTCTATGACTGAATTTATAATTTCAAGGAAATTCTCGTTCATCTCGCCTACACCGACCGTGGTGACAACGCCCGAAACGTCGCCGCCGCTCATAACGCCGATTGCTTCACCGACCTCGTTAGACCATTCGGGAATAAGTCTTTTGTCGTATATGACCTTTGAGAATGCGGTGTCTATCATATGCTTCATCATCATAGCGTAAGCCTTGTTGATGTATTTCTGATTTTGTATAAGCTCGCTTATCGGAGAAGATCCGAAGAAGCTGCTTTTTACCTTGTCCCAGGCAAAGGAAACTATCGGGTAAAGACGCATTTTGGTCTTGCAGGAGGATATAACTACTTTTTTGACCGATTTTTCCCAGGAAACGAATCCGTTTTCGTCCTTTGTGAACTTTATAAGATAGGTCGCTTTTTCCGAATCGACGTCGTCCATCTCCTTTGAGGAAAAGTCGCCCGCAAGAGATTCGGTATCGTCGTCCGCTACTATTTTTTTAATAAGCTCGGGATCAACTCCTGCCCGGATAGCCTCTGCACGAAGCTTGTATACGCTCGTTCTTCCCGAGAGGATAATATAATCCTGCGACTGAATGTCGTCAAGATTTGCATCGGCTACGAATACGTTCGTCGAATCTACCGTTGCGACATTTATGTCGCCTACGTATCCGTTGCCGCCGAGCCTGCTCTCGTCCCAGTAGCAGTAGAAAATTCCGTTGCCCGAAAGAGCCGCGTCTGTGAGCGCATCGCGAAGAATACTGTCGATGTTTTCAACGTCCCAGGTGTAGGCGGTCATTCTGTTTAAAAGATCGAGCATTTCTGAGATCTTCTTTTTTCTGGGGGATATGTCACTGTAAGGAAGACTTCTGTTGACGTAACGTACCGAAAGCTTGTAATAAAGCACGGCACTTACGAGATAGTTTGTTATACGCTTTATGATGTTGAACACAGGCGTCGGCAGACCGTCGCTTGCGGCACCTCGCCACTGCTCGCCTCGGTAAAAGCGTTCGTTTTCATCAACGCGCGAGTAAAGTCCTATTTGCCTCTTGTGGCTTTTTCCGTTTTCGTACTGACGCCACGCGGTAACGGTGTTTTGGTTTTTTTCTGAGTTAAAAATTGCTTTTCACCTCTCTTTTAATCGTATTTTATAAGATCTATAAGATCTGATGTGTTTCCGTCGCGTTTTTGCTTTTTCTTTGCTGCTTGTCCGCGACGGCGGTAAAGAACAAGGTGAGCAAGTATCACGCCGACCGTTACGGAAAAAATCAGAGCCGTAATGGCGGCAAGTATCAGAAAAACAGTTCCGATAGCGGTCATAGGTGGGATTCCTTTCTTCATAAAGCAGATGCTTGATCGTCGGTGCCGTGATCACAGCCGAAATATGGTAAAACGGCACTTTATTAAAAACGCAGGATCGTATCGGCAAAGCTTTGCGGCTTTTTGTGTGAGGAGAAAAAAGAAGCCGCGAGATCCTCGCCGTAGTCAGATGACTCAGATGATGGCAAAAATGCCATAACTCCGTAACGGAGAGCTTCGGGAAGATGGGTGATGCTATGCGGCTCACCCGAAGCGTCCTCTGGTTTTTTCCTGTCGTGAAGCAGAGCGGGTAAGCACCGGATAAGTCCGCTTGCATTTTCGAATATCGAAAGCCTGGAAGGGTACAGGTCACTACTGCTTGTCAGTAGCTCCCGTAAATATCTCCACCCGATTATCCGCCTGTTGTCTGCCTTGATAAGAGGCGGAAGTCCTGCGGTGCGGCTCATTATCTCGACTCCACTGAGTCCTGAGTCCTGACGCCTGTTCCAGAGGTCGGGGGAAGCGACTATAAATTCGGTGCTTTTGTTGCAGTATGCGGCGACAGCTTCGGCGGCTTTTGAAAGAGTCAGTCCGCTTATAGAGAGCTCTCTTTCAACGAAAATGTTTCCGGAAGTGTCCGAAGCAAGCCAAAGGACGGCAAGCATATCAAAGCCATAGTCCATAGCTGCCCAGTGTCGCGCACACGAGCGCGTGTCAAAGGGAGAAACAACGTGTTTCTCGCGTGAAAACTCGCTGAAAAACTGACCTTCGAAAATATCCCAATTTCCGCATAGCCACGCTTCTTTCAGTGCAGGCGGAAGGCTTTCGAGCTGCCGCACGTAATCCGGATCGGAATTTACCAGAATTTCGTTGTCATATACCTTAGCCGGTATGAAGCTGTAATCCGCCGGATTCTCGTTTGGCTGAAAGCATCGGTCTATAAATAGCCTTTTTACCCACGCGTGGCCAACACCACCCGGGTTGCAGGTCAGATACATTCTTTTCGGTAGCGAGTTCGGTCCTCTCAGACACGCTTTGAGAGTTGAAAATTGATATTCGGTAAGTTGAGTAGCCTCGTCAATAGCTATGACGTCGTATTCCTGCCCCTGATAGCGCAGAACGTCGCGCTCACTGTCCATATATCCGAGAGTGATCCTGCTTCCGTTGGGAAAATCAAATATTCGCTTTGATTCGGAATATTTTGCAAAACCGTGTAGCTCGGAGAGCAGGGGAAGAACGTGGTTCTCACGAAGCTCGGTGAGCGTTCTTCGGATTATCAGAACTTTGAGTGAGCTGTATTTCAGTGCCATAAGAATAAGCTTGCGACGAAGAGCCCATGACTTTCCGCCGCCTCTTGCACCGCCGTACGCCGTATAACGGGTACGCGATGCAAAGAAAAGCTTTTGACGCTCGCTCGGCTTTCCTCTTAAATAAACCCTTTGGCGTAAAAGAGGAGAGCTCCTGCGAGAGATACGCTTACTCGCCATCGCATGACGGGTCGTGCTCGCAGATTATTCTTACCGTGTCGCTGCCTTCATCGCTTATCGAATTGTTGATGTCGGTGATGAAGGACATATTGGCCGCGGAATTAGGGAATTTTGTGTTGAGTGCTTCGTCGATGAAGGTCGATTGAGCGATGTCGAACATAAGAGGGAAGGTTACTCTCAGATGAGCGAAATCGCTTCTCGCGATCGAGCAGAAGCGACAAAATCCTGCCGCGTTCGGAAGGCGTCTTGCCTTGTCGTTGTTGCAGTGCTTTATGTACGATTTGAGCTTTCTGCGGAAAACTGCCTCGTTTTCAAAGACTGCCCTCGAAGATGTTTGTTCGGTCATTTCCGTACTCCTTTCTGGTGAACTAAGTTTTGCTGTCTTTCGGCTGCGAGTATAGAATAATACAAAACTTGCGCGCAAAACATAGCAAAGAGTAGAAAAGAGTATTAAAAACAGAACATTTGTTCGTAAATTTATGTTGACAAATGACGAATTATGTGATATAATACCGATGATTTGAAAAAATATTTATTTCGTAATTAAAGTTTTGAAGTCCTTGGAAACTTTTTCAAAAGTTTCTAAGCAGGGGTTATAGGGGACGGCGTCCCCTAAAGGAGAGGGCTATGGAGTTTCAGAAAAGACCGCTTGCCGAGATGATGCGTCCGGAAAGCTTTGACGATATGGTCGGTCAGAGTCACCTGTTTGGTAAAAACGGCGTTATACGTAAAATGACTGCGGGCGGATACCTTCCCAATATGATATTCTTCGGGCCTCCCGGTACGGGAAAAACGACTGCGGCGGGCATTCTTGCCGCGTCTACCGATATGACTATACATAGACTCAATGCGACGACCGCATCGCTTGCAGATGTAAAAGAGGTCTGCGCGCAGACTGCCTCGGTCTTTGCGACGAACGGAACGCTTCTTTACCTTGACGAGATACAGTATTTTAATAAAAAACAGCAGCAGTCACTGCTTGAATATATAGAGGACGGTCGTATAACACTCATAGCATCGACTACCGAAAATCCGTATATGTACGTCTATAACGCGATAATATCGCGCTCGGCAGTGTTTGAGTTTAAGCCCGTTTCGGCAAAGGAGATCGTTCCTGCGCTCAAAAAAGCACTCACAAAGCTTTCGCAGGAATATGAAAACGATAAAACCGCGTCAGACGAAACGTTGCTTGCAATAGCTTCGGCGGCGGCAGGTGACGTAAGACGCTCGCTCAATCTGCTCGAAAACTGCTTTTTCGCCTGTGAAAAAGAGATCACCGAGGACGTGCTTTCTTCGATAAATTCGACGACTGTCGGTAATTTTGATAAGGACGGTACGGTACACTACGATCTTCTGTCCGCGCTTCAAAAATCAATACGCGGCTCTGATCCCGACGCTGCGCTCTTCTATCTTGCAAGACTGCTTGACGGCGGCGATCTTCTCGGCGCATGCAGACGCCTTCAAGTTATAGCCTCCGAGGATATAGGACTTGCATACCCTATGGGCGCGGTGGTTACCGACTCCTGTGTGAATAGCGCACTTAGACTCGGACTTCCCGAAGCCGCGATACCGCTTTCGCACGCGGCGGCACTTCTTGCGACCGCACCTAAGTCAAACAGCGCACATATTTCCTACGAGGCGGCGCTTGCCGACGTCAGAGAGGGAAAGGGAAGAGTCCTTCCGAAATCGCTCAGACAGGTCGCAAATTTTGACGGATATAAGTATCCGCACGACTATCCCGATCACTATGTAAAGCAACAGTACCTTCCCGACGACGTTAAGAATAAGAAGTATTTTGAATACGGAATAAGTAAAAACGAGGTCGCGGCTATGCAATACTGGAATAATATAAAAAATAAGAATGGAGAAAATTGATATGGAAAACATGACACCTGTTTCCGAAAACACGGCGAATACCGAAAACTCCGCAGCTCCTGTTACTACCGAAAAGAAAAAACGCTTCAAAGAGGGAAGACGTATAAAAAATCTTCCGCCGATGAGCGTGTTCGTACCTTTTATAATGACACAGAAAAACGATGCCTGCAACTTTATAAGCGATAGCTTTGATATTGAGGCAGTTGAGGATTATATCTTCAAAAAACGCGCAGAAGGTCATAAGGGCTTTGGAATTATGCACGTTATGATAGCCGCATACGTCAGAGCGCTCGCAGAGAAGCCGGGAGTAAACCGCTTCGCGCGCCGTAACAGAGTGTGGGCGAGAAACAATATCGAGATCGTTCTTACTATAAAGAAGGAAATGAAGCTTAACGCGCCCGATACTATTGTAAAGATCTTCCCCGAGCATACCGATACGGCGGTAGATATTTACGAGCGCATAAACTCTATCGTTGCAGAGAATAAGCAGGATATTGAAAGTAATTTCGATAAGACCGCAAAGGTTCTCACTTCAATTCCCGCATTTCTTATAAGATTTGCGGTCAGAGTTCTCAGAGTTATGGATTTCTTCGGAATTATTCCGAGATTTCTCACGAAGCTCAGTCCCTTCCATGGCTCGCTTTGCATAAGCTCGGTCGCATCTCTGGGAATTCCTCCGGTATATCATCATATATATAATTTCGGAAACGTGCCGGTATATCTTTCGTACGGAACAAAGAGAAGCGAATGTTATATTGCCTCCGATGGAAGCGTAAAAGAGCGCAAGATGCTCGATTTCAAGGTTGTTACCGACGAGCGTATCTGCGACGGATATTATTACGCGTCCTTCCTTAAAACCATGAAGACGTATCTTAAAAACCCCGATAAGCTCGATCTCGTTCCTGCAAATATAGTTCCCGATATAGACTGATACAAATAAGCAAAGAAGGTAATAAAATGAAAAAGATAATTGCTTTAACACTCGCGGCTCTGATGCTTTTCTGCCTTGTTTCCTGCGGGAATTACGATACCTTTGATACGGTATATACTTATAATTATGCGATAGTTTCCTTTCCGGACGGCGAGGTCAGAAAAATAGAGATAGATAAATGGAGCGATTACGAGGGTGAACAGATACAGATAATCGCTAAGGACGGCACCGTGTATCTTGTAAACTCAAACAACTGTGTTCTTGTAAGAGATCCCGAATAAAAGATAAAATCCTTCCGAAAATACGGAAGGATTTTTAATTTTGCCAAAAGAAAACCCCGAGATTTTCTCGGGGTTTAACTGTTTGATTTTTACTCTGCTACTACGGTAACGAGCGCGATGATCTCTGCCTTCTTTTCGTTGAGCATTTCAATCTTGAGAGATCTTATAGCCTCGTCCTTGCCGCCGTACATATATTCAACGTAGTCGGACTGGCTGTTGATTCCGATGCTCTTGTAAGCGTCTTTGAGGGGATTGTAAGCTTCCTTGATCCTAGCCTTGTAATCCTTGTTGGAGAGCTCAATTCCGAGCTCGTCGAAGAGATATTCGTAAACGAGGTAGGTCTTTACTGCGATAACTGCCTGTTCTGCCGCGTACTCGCAAGCCGCTGCATAAACCTCGTCGGTGATATACATATCGTATTCCTTCTGAGTGAGGTTTCCTATCTCGTAGTAAACGTAGTTACTGCTGCTGGTGGAGTAAATACCGTTGTCGGCGTTCTTTTCGGTGCGAATGGTGTTGGTAATCGAGTTTCTGAGAGCGTTCTTGTAAGCGGTCTTGACTTCCTTCTCGGGGAGATCGTTAACAACGGTTCCGTCAATTATAGCGGCAAGAGCCATCTCGTAAGCGTATCCCTCGTTGAGGTACTCCTCGTATGCCTTAACGCTTTCGTACTCGTTCTTGGTCTGCTCCTTGACGTACTCGTCATTCCACTCGGGGAGAGCGGTGAGACTGTTGAGAGTGAACTTCACGGTGATCTCTCTGCCTGCATACGGCTCGAACTTGTCGTTCTTCTCTTTGTCGTTTTCATCTTTTTTGAGATCCTCTGCCGAAGGAACGGTGAAAACTACTTCAAATTCATCGTAGAGATTCTTGCCTGCAAGTGCATCGAATACGGTCTTTATATCGAAAATAGTGTTGAACTTGCCGAGATCCTCGGAAGAGAAGTCGATTTCAAGCTTGCTGTTCTTGAAGAGATCCTCAAACTTGACCTTGTTTTCGTCCTCTTCGGTTTCTCCGCCTTCGTTTGCATCGTCACCCGCATCGGTGGTTGCTACGTTGTCGTTTCCTTCGCCTGCGGTGTTGTCCTCGCCTTCGGTGCTGTCCTCGTCCTTGGCGTCGGGATCAACGAAGGTGTAGGTGAGAGAAGCGATGAGCTCCTTGTTGGTGAGATCAACGGTCGAACGGGAAATCGAGTTAACGGTTACAACGAATGTAACGATAACGCCCTGAAGTTCCTTGGTCTTGTAATCATCGGGGAAGGTTACGAGAACTTCGATCTTGTCGTCCTGCTCCTTGTTGTCGGTGTCATTGGTGTTTACCTTTGCACCGATGAGCTGCTCTTCGAAGCCCTTGTTGTTGCGGATATTGTCTGCATCGTCCTTAACGGTGTATGCGCCGATAAACGAGTTGGATCCGAGTACGAGATCGTAGCCTTCGGATTTCATACCCTTCTTGGTTTCCTCGGAGGGAGCGAAATCGTTGTCATCGGGATCCTTCCAATCCTTTACGTCGAAGTCGATGTTGAGCTTGTCGCCGTTCTGTGCGACCGCTTCCTTGTCATCGAGCTTTACCCAGAAGCCGTCGCGTCCTTCTTCACGAAGTGCGAGGATCTGATCTGCTACTTTTTCGAGGATCTTGGCTTTTTCAATAGAGATCTTCGAGAGATCGGTCGAGATGTAGTCACCGTAGTTTTCATAAGCACTGCTACACGAAACTACCGAAAACAGCATGATTGCCGAAAGGATAAATGCGAGAAATTTTTTCATTTTAAGTTACTCCTTATATTTTAACAAATAATAAACTAAGTCAACTGCACAATTGTACCATAATATTTTGGAAAAGAAAAGGGGGAAAAGCTCGAATTTACTTTTTAGAAATATTTAGGACGCAATTTGTTTACAACTCTTGTTCGTTGGGCTCGTCCGAATCGTCCTGACTCTCCTGCTCGTATGGATCGATCATAATTTCCTTGATTTTCGGCCATGCGGCGTAGCTTGCCATGAACATACAAAGTCCGACCGTGATAATGAGCGGAAGTACGATTCCGATAGGCATATAGAAGCCAAGGATCATAAAGTTTATAAAGACCGTGAGCACAATTCCGATGAGCGCGAGAATGTTTCTCTTGAAGCCGAGGAAAACGAATATAAGCGCATTTTTGAATATCTGCCGGATTTTCAGATCGAAGGTCAGGGTGAGCGTGTAGATATAGAACCTCATTACGAAATATATAAGGATCATAAATACGGTAGCCCAAAGCATAAAGCTGTTCAGATAGGATCCAAGATTGTTAAAGCAGAAAAGCAGGTCGTAAACGAGCATGAAGCAGAAAAGCAGGTCGATAATTCCGACGATGATGCCTTGCCTGAGATTCTTTTTGAGCGCATACCAGAAGTCGCGCAGGAAGAATATCGGCTCTCCGCGAACGATGTTTCTGAGTATATAGCTTATACCTATCGATACCGGACCGAATGTGAAAAGTAGCAGAAATACGCCGACTCCCAGCACTACCCAGGAGAGCACGGTCGGAATGTATATCGTTGCTGTGTTGCCGAAAACTCCCCATAATACCGCAAAATCGGGCGAGGCTACACCAAACTCGTATGCGCCGTAAAGCGGGAGAAATAGCGGACTTGACGGCGTTGCCGCGCCGGTGTGAAATATCTTCGCAAGGAAGAGCGCGATTATGATAATAGGAAAATTGGCAACTAAAAAGAGAATGTTCGCGTAAAATAAACGGGTGAAATTTCGCCATGCGAGCTTGAAGAAAAATGCAAAATTTCTGGGAGCAAGCCGATCGTCCTCTGTTATCTCCTTGTTACCGTTCATATTGTAAAGAATGTCAAACAGATTTTTCCGTTTCTTTTTCTTTGGCTCGAAATCGTCGGAGGCGTCGTGAGAGCTTGCCGACATATTCGGATAATTCTTTTTCAAATAAATTCACATCCTTAATTTTATAAGTGGGATATTCAGATAAACGCGAGAGCTACCTGCCGGCAGAATACGGTAATAAATATCAGACCGACAAAAAACAGAAACTCAAACGCGTACAGTAGCGAGCTTCGATCCGATCTGTCGCCCTGCATAAAGGCGTGAGCACACCTTGAAAGGGCGAAGCAGAGGGCGATCATACACACTCCGCAAAGAGCGTGCAGAAGATATAGGGAGTCAGATGCTCCCGATAGCGAAAGTGAAAGCGACGAATAAGCCGCAAGCGCCGATCTTGTAAAGACAATGAGTGCGCATAACGGAGCGGAGCAGGGTATGAAGCCAAGCAGGAAGATAAGCGTCGGGTATACCGCCTGAATACAGGCGAGCGAAAAAAACTCACCGAATCCGCCGCCCGAGATAAAAACCGAGCTTACCGACAAAATATCAAAGGATATAGAGGTATCCCTGAAAATAAAAGGGATAAAAAGCCCGAAAATGTATCCGATAGCGGCCCCGCAGACAGACAGATCACGGCTCAAAAAAGAATAAAGGCGTCTTTGCATAAATAAATCACCGTTTAATCTTATTAAGAAATATCGGTTATTATTCCGCCACGCTAACCAGCGTACCTAAATATAATACCATATACTTTTGCCCAATTCAATAATTTTTTATAAACTTTTTGGATTTTATTGCATTATCTTTGAAAATAAGTATAATGTATTGTGATACGGCGAAAACGAGAAAGGAAAATACGGATATGGTAGGTAATTGGACTCGGTTTTTCAGGACCGACGGTACTCTGATCGAAACAAACCGTCTGCGACTGCGGCGAATCTGCCGTAAGGACAAGGATGATATGTACGAGTATGCATCACGCGAAGATGTGACGAGATACCTTCTGTGGAGTCCTCACGAGAGCCCTGCATATACAAAAAGACTTATAGAGCACCTCATAGGGCTTTACAGAGCGGGCGAATTTTTCGATTTTGCGGTAGAATGCCGCGAAAACGGCAAGATGATCGGAACTTGCGGATTTGCCGCCGTTGACGAAAAGAATAACTCTGCGGAGGTCGGATACGTCCTGTCGCCCGATTACTGGGGAATGGGGATCGCGTGCGAGGCGGTGAACGCCATACTGCAATTTGGCTTTTGCGATCTCGAGCTTCGGCGTATCGAGGCGAGATATATGGTCGAAAATACCGCAAGCAGAAGAGTTATGGAAAAGTGCGGTATGACCTTTGAGGGAATATATAGGCAAAAGATACTCGTCAGGGAAAAATACCGCGACGTCGGTATCTGCTCGATACTTGACGATGAATATTTCGCAAAAAATGCAAATAAGAGCGCGCTTTCCAAAAAGCCCTTTGGTTTTTTTGCAATAAAGACCGATAAATGATAAAAATTAACAAATCCTTAACTATATTTTATTACCTTTGGTGTATAATTCAATTTGTATATTAAAACGAAGAACGGAGAAAACCAATGAATAATATCTTTATGATACTCGCAAACGAAAACGGCGGCGGACTCGGAATGATTATCGCGATGGTTGCATTTATCGCAATATTCTATTTCATCGCAGTTCGTCCTCAGAAGAAGCAGCAGAAGCAGATCGACGATATGAGAAACAACCTTCAGGTTGGCGATGAGATCACTACCATCGGCGGAATTATCGGTAAGATCGTAAGCATCAAGGACGAAACCTGCGTTATCGAAACCGGCAGGGACGGTTGCAAGATGAGAATACTTAAAAGCGCGGTAAGATGTGTTGACGTTCCCGCAAACGTTACCAACTACACTATCGACGTTGAGGAAAAGCCCGCCGATGACGTTTCCGAGCAGTACGATATGCCTGAAAATAACGAAGAAAACGGAAAGAAAAGCAAAAAGAAGAAAAAGTAATATATATCCGACCGTCCGTGATAATCTCGGACGGTTATTGTTTTGTCAGGACCACTGTGCAGTACCTCCTTCGCTAATTTATTTTTCACAGAGGTTGTTTTTTTGAGGTGCGGTGAATATGATTAAGTAAATAAATCTTTTCGGACGGTGGTATAATGGATAAAAAGGAAAAAAACAGTAAGACCTTGACTCTCGTTAAAAAGACTGCGCTTTCCGCGGCGATAGGTCATGCGGTCGCTATACTCTTTCTTTTTCTTACGAGTACGGCACTTGCAAAGAACGAGGATCCCTCGTCGCTTATGCCGGTAGCGGCACTTGTCGCTCTTTTTATCGGTGCTGCGATCTGCGGACTCGTGTCGGGTAAAGCCGTGGACGGCCCCTTCGGCGGAGCCATCTCAGGGCTTGTCTTTTCGGGCGCGCTTGTTGTGATTTCGCTTGTTTTGAATGCTTTTTCACCGAGCGGCGAGGATCTCTACGGTATCGGCTTCAAGATAGGAATGCTCGCGGGAGCAACACTGCTTTCTGCGCTCGTCGGACTTTGGGTAAACGGAAGAAAAAATCCGAGAAAGAGCATGGCAAAGCAAAGAAAAAAGGCGATGGGAAGATAAAAAACAAAAAAGCAGATTTTTTTGGAAAAGATCTGCTTTTTTATTTACAAATTTCCTTTTGTGTGATAGAATATAAAAAAATGCAGATAATAAAGGCGTCCGAAAAGGAGGACGGCTTTATGACCTACGTTAGAGATTTTTTATGCGGAATGTCGGTCGCATATGTAGTTTTTCTGATAGCGGCTTTCGTTATTTTGCGATATTTTTCGCTCGCGTGAGCCGATATAATATATTGTAACCGATATGACGTAAAATAAAAGGAAGAAGGTGAGCAGGGAAAAGATGCCTGAAAAGATCAGACTTGATAAGCTTCTTGCTTCAAACGGAAGCGTAACCAGAAGTGAGGCGGGAAAGCTTTGCCGCTCGGGCAAGGTGACGGTAAACGGAAAGACCGCAAAGGATCCTTCGGTCAAGATAGATCCCGAAAAAGACTCGGTCGCTCTTATGGGCGCTTCGGTCGAATATAGAAAGTACACTTATATAATGATGAATAAGCCCGAGGGAGTAGTGTCTGCAACAGAGGACGGAGATGTAACCGTTATAGACCTTCTGCCGGACGAGCTTCAAAGAATCGGACTCTTTCCGTGCGGTAGACTCGATAAAAACACACACGGGTTCGTACTGCTCACAAACCACGGCGAGCTCTCTCACTTTCTTCTTTCGCCAAAGCACCACGTAAGAAAGCGTTACTATCTCGAAAGTAAATTTCCCATCTCCGAGCAGGACAGGCAAAAGCTCGAAGGGGGCGTTGACATCGGCGGATATACGACCGCGCCCTGCGAGGTAAGGCTTCTCTCGGAAAAGTCGGCGGAGATCACGCTTACCGAAGGGAAGTATCACCAGATAAAGCTGATGCTCTCGGCGGTACATAATCAGGTGACCTTCCTAAAAAGAATATCTTTTGCCGAAATAGATCTGGATACAGAGCTTTCTGAGGGTAACTGGCGGTATTTGTCGGATGAGGAGATTGCAATATTGACTCAAAATTTTAATTTATTAAAATCCCAACCCCTCTAAAACACCTTGGGCAAGAAATCACGTGAATTTTGTTGTGCAATTTCTACAAAATACGATAGTAAAATTTGTAGAATAAACATCTTTAAAAATTCATATTTTTGCGGTATAATAGACGCTGTAAAAGGTTTGCAATTTCTATGCAGGCACAGAATTTTTAGGAGGCTATTTAAATGGCAAGTATATCGTTCAGACATCTGTACAAAAAATATCCGGGCGGAGTAACCGCAGTATCGGACTTCACCCTTGAAGTAAAAGACAAAGAATTCCTTATTTTCGTAGGCCCTTCGGGTTGCGGAAAGACCACCACTCTCCGTATGATCGCAGGACTTGAAGAGATCACTGAGGGTGAACTCTATATCGGCGACAGACTCGTAAACGATATAGCTCCTAAGGACAGAGATATTGCGATGGTTTTCCAGAACTACGCTCTGTATCCTCATATGACCGTATTTGAGAACATGGCATTCGGTCTTCGTCTGCGCAAGACTCCGAAGGAGGAGATCAAGCGTAAGGTTGAAGAGGCTGCAAGAATTCTTGATATAACTCACCTTCTCGACAGACGTCCGAAGCAGCTTTCGGGTGGTCAGAAGCAGCGTGTTGCGCTCGGACGTGCAATCGTTCGTAGCCCTAAGGTATTCCTTCTTGACGAGCCGCTTTCCAACCTCGATGCTAAGCTTCGTGCAGCCATGAGAACCGAGCTTACCAAGCTTCATAAGCGCCTCGGAACCACCTTCGTATACGTTACCCACGACCAGGTCGAGGCTATGACGATGGCAACCCGTATCGTTGTTATGAAGGACGGTATCATTCAGCAGGTTGATACTCCTCAGAACCTTTACGACTATCCCGTAAATATGTTCGTTGCAGGATTTATGGGAACTCCTCAGATGAACTTCATCGAGGTTATGGTTATGAATAAGAACGGTGAAACTTACCTCAGATGGGGTGAGAACAACCTCAAGCTTCCCAAGGAAAAGGCTGAGAGCGAAGAGCTCAAGGACTACATCGGTAAGGAAGTTATCATGGGTATTCGTCCTGAGTGCATTCGTGACGAGGCTCCGTGCCGCGAAGCACACCCCGATACCATTATCGAAGCTATGGTTGACGTTACCGAGCTTATGGGTGCAGAGATCTATCTCTACCTCAATGCAGAGGAAACCAACTTTATTGCACGCGTAGCGCCCACCTCTACTGCAAGAAGCGGCGATATGATCAAGGTTGCGCTCGATGCAGGCAAGATCCACATCTTCGATAAAGACACCGAAAGATGCATTCTCCACTAAGTAAAGTAAAGCTCGAAGGGATACTGCCAAAAGTATCCCTTCGTTTTATCATATTCAAAGAAAGCGCAAAATAATGAAAAAAATATCGGTATTTGTTTTGATTTTCGTGATACTGCTTTCGTCATTTCAGATTTTCGCCGAAAATACGGAAAACATAGACGAGGCAGGGAAGGCGAATGTAAAAACGCTCGTAGTTCTCGGAGATTCTGTATCAACCGGATACGCTCTCGACGGCTACGATTCAAACTTGTTTAACACTCAACTGCCCTCGTACGCTAACCTTGTCGCGAGCTCCTACTCGCTTGTGTACGAAGAGAGCTACTTTAACTATGCAAGCGACGGCGAAACGTCAAAAGGACTCCTTGAAGCCCTTGGCGGCAAGGATAAGCCTATGCTTGAAAATATCAAAAAAGCAGATATGGTCGTTCTCAGTGTAGGCGGAAATGATCTTATGTCCTTTCTGCTCCCCGAGATAGGAAAGCTGCTCGGACTTGAAAGTGGAGCTTCTGCTTCCGAGCTCGTTTCGGCTATCGTAAAGATGAACGGAAACGGACTTGACGACTTTACAAAATCGGTAAAGAGCTTTTGTAAGGATCATAGCAAAGAGCTTTCCGAGCTTTATGCAAATTATAGTCAAAATCTCGCAGATAGCGTGAAAAAGATCAGCGAGCTTGCTCCGAACGCGCAGATATTCGCTTTGAATATTTACGATCCGCTTCTCGATATGCCCGATTATGCATCTGTCAAGGCTCTTGATCAGAATATAGTTTCGACCGTTGTATCTCAGATGAACGAGGCGCTTGACGGCGTTGCCGAAAGAAACGACTTTCATACAGTTGATGTTGCAAAAGAGTTTTTGGGAAGAAGAGAAGCCTGCACGAATATAGCAAAGCTCGATATTCACCCGAATTTGCAGGGACATTCTATCATAGCGGACGCTTTGCTTGCCGAGATAGATCGCGTGTATGATGAGCTCGGTGACGGTCCGACCTTCGGCGAGCCGAAATATATTTGGGTGGCTTTTGCGGCGGCAGTAGTGATAGTTGCTCTGAGCGTGCCGATCGTTGCTTCGGTAGTTAAAAAGATAAATAAATAAAATAAAACCGAAAGATCTTGGTCTTTCGGTTTTTGTTTTTATCAGTTTTCCTCGCTTGGACGGTATATTCTCGTAGAGTCAAGAGTGTATATCGGATCGGAGAAGCTTGCCGAGTCGATCTTTCCGAGCGTTTCTTCAAATATATACATACGCGCGTCGATAAGGTCGATGCAGTGGACTGCATACGCCTCGGCGGTAGCGGGCATAGCTATCGCGCCGTATTCGCGTACTCCGTGATGCGATGCAATTATGTGAGTCAGACAACGGACCTTTTCCTCGGAGGTGCCCAGCTTTTCGGCGTGCTTTTTAACAAGCTCGATGCCGAGAAGAGCGTGACCGAAAAGAAATCCGTCCCTTGTGTATTCGGTGATTCCCATTTCGTCGGTGCAGAGCTCATCGAGCTTGCCGATGTCGTGTAGAAGAACACCGGCGAGAAGCATATCGCGATTGAGGAATGAGTAGGTATCCGCCGCCGCTCCCGCCATTTTTGCCATACGGGCGGTGTGCCAGAGAAGCTCACCGACCTTGTTGTGATGTACCGATCTTGCCGCGCTCTGCCAGAGCAGACGATCGCGCTTCTCTGTGTATATGTCCTTTACCAGAGCGGCGAGCTCGGTGTCTGCCATCTTGTCTATCTTTGATATGCAGAAATCGTAAAGCGTTTCTGGCGGTATCTGCGAGGTCGGGATAAAGTCGGTAAGTGATACTCCCTCGGAAGGATACGACGGACGGATACTCTCGACCGTGTAGCTCATCTTTGAGTTGTAAAGCTTGCCTTCAAGCGTGACGTAGGCTATCTCTTTTGCCTTTACTTGAATAGATGCCTCAGTGGCGTCCCACATATTTGCCGATATGACGTCCTTGCCGTCAGTCAGGGAGAAAACGAGATAGTTGCTGCCGTTTCTCGCGGTCTTCGACTGAATTTCCTTGATAAGAAGAAAAAGCTCGAATGATCCTCCCGAAAGCTCTGAAATTTTGTTGATCCTCATTGTTTTTGTCCTGCCTTTCCTGTAATAGTCACTGTGAGTTTTTTCGCGTATAATGTAGTTGTTGAAAATATTTTTAAATTTTTTTAAAAAAGTAGTAATGAAAGCCGAAAAAAGTTGTCTGTATAGTTGAAGAGGGAAAAATGAAAATAAAAAGGAGATGAGTCCCTTGCAGATCTGAATGCTTTAAGTAATACCATTATATCACAGTTTCAAGTTTTTTGGTGAAGAATTTTTGAAAAATCGCTGATTTTATTAAGAAAATCGAGCACAATATTTAGTGACAGCGTTTTTTGCTCCCGACTGATCAAAAAGCCTCGACAATATGAACCTTTTGTGAAGAGGTGATATGCAAATGTCACAAAAAACAGGGGCGAAAAAAGTGCTTTTTGACGAAAATTAAATTGGATATATAAAATTGATTGACAAAAAATCTCGTAAGTGGTATAATAATTCCAAACGTAAGAAGGGAAGCGCCATATTCGCTTTCCCTAAAAATTTCAACCAAAAATTATTCATGGAGGAATGAAAAATGAAGAATTTCCTTATCAGACTTCTTGCTTGCGTTCTCGTACTTACCATGCTCTTCGCTTTTGCTGCATGTAAAGACGAAACCGCCGGCGACGACGATGATGACAAGGCTCCTG
Source organism: Eubacteriales bacterium (assembly GCA_045657105.1). Lineage (GTDB taxonomy): Bacteria > Bacillota > Clostridia > Oscillospirales > CAG-272 > SIG672. The sequence goes on along the minus strand of JAZOSN010000028.1, from coordinate 152 downwards.
CTACCGGAGATGACGATGACGACAAGACCCCCGGCGGCGGTTTCTGGGACGATGACGACTCGGATATCGACTGGGGAGATGAGGGCGGTGTTTGTGTCGAATGTAAAGACGATGACGGCGACCTCAAATGTGACGTTTGCGGAGGCGACGTT
>JAZOSN010000027.1:0-9594 GCA_045657105.1 Eubacteriales bacterium | reverse complement strand
GTTTCTTTCGGTGAAGATGTACTCTGCCATCTTGGGGTTCCATCTTCTGGTGTGATGTCCGAAATGGACGCCTGCTTCGAGCAGCTGTTTGATTGTGATAACTGACATTTTTAATGTCCTCCTTTGATTTTTTCCACCATTTCGCGTATTTTTCCGAGTTTTCGGAGCATCAAAAGATGCGAAATGTGTGTTTTTGCGCTATCACGGCGCAGGGTGTATTATAACATAAATAATACCTGAATTTCAATAGTTTTTCCAAAATTCACAGAAAATTAACTTTTAGCAATCATTTTCACAAGCATATCAAGCGCCTTTGCCACGCTCTGCTCGCGCACGGCTTCCCTGTTGCCTGCAAAAAGACAGTGCTCAACGGTCACATTTTCACCAAGTGCCGCCGCGATAAAGACGGTCCCTACCGGCTTTTCCGCGCTACCGCCGAGCGGTCCTGCGATACCCGTTATCGACGCCGCGCAGTCGGAAGAAAACATTTTAAGTGCGCCAAGGGCCATCTGTCTTGCACACGCCTCGGAAACCGCGCCCACGCTTTCGAGAACGCTTTTATCAACGCCGAGCTTTTCGTTTTTGACCTCGTTTGCATACGAAACGAGGCTTCCGTCAAATACTCCCGACGCGCCCGAAACTGCGGTCAGAGTTGCGCCGAGAAGTCCTCCCGTACAGGATTCGGCAAAGGTCACTTTAAGCCCCTTTTCGATAAGTATCGAAACGAGCTTTTCGGCTTTTTTCAGATTATTTTCGTTTATCATAATATCTTATTTTATCTCGGTGACGGTAAATCCGACCTCCTCGACCGCCTTTTTGAGCTCGTCGTCGGTATGATCCTTTTTCATCGTGACTTTCGCGGTCTTTGATTCAAGATCGACCTTTGCCGAAACGCCCGAAAGCTCTCCGAGTGCCTTTTCGACTCTTGCCGAGCAGTGTCCGCAGTGCATACCCTCAACGGTGAGTGTTTTAACAGTTTTCTTCGAGAAAAGTCCCATTTTTTATATCTCCCTTATTTTAAATTATTTTCTGTAAAGTCTGAGCGCGTTACAAACTACGAATATAGAGCTAATGCTCATCGCCGCCGATGCAAGCATAGGCGAGAGAGTAATTCCCCAAACGGGATAGAGCGCGCCTGCCGCTATCGGAATACATATCGCGTTATAGAAGAACGCCCAAAACAGATTTTGCTTTATATTCGTCATAACGCTTCTTGAATATTTTATCGCACGTGCGATGTCCGAAAGGTCGTTTTTAATGAGAACGACGTCCGCGGAATCTATTGCTATATCAGTTCCCGCGCCGACTGCTATTCCGACATCTGCGGCGGTAAGCGCAGGAGCGTCATTTATGCCGTCACCGGTCATTATGACCGTTCTTCCTTCCTTTCGCAGAGCCTCGACAGTGCTTCCCTTTTCGCTCGGAAGAACGCCCGAGATTACGTGCTTTATTCCGAGCTTTTCGGCGCTCGCTTTTGCGCTCAGCTCGTTATCGCCTGTAAGCATCACGCTTTCAACGCCGAGCTTTGAGAGCATTTCGAGCGTTTTTACCGAGCCCTCGGCTATCTCATCTGACGCGGCAAAAAAACCGAGCAGAGTGCTCTTATCTGCCAAAAACATTACGGTTTTGCCCTCGCGCGAGAGCTTTTCAAAGGCTTCGCTATTCAAAGAAACGTCTATCCCGATTTCGCCCATATACGCGGCGTTGCCTGCAAAATATTCGTTTTTATTTATAACGGCGCGCACGCCCCTTCCGGGAATTGCCGCAAAATCCTCGCTTTCAGACGGCTTCACGCCCTTTTCAAGCGAATATTCACATATTGCGCGCGCAAGTGGGTGCTCGCTCGAGCCTTCAAGCGACAGAGCGATCGAAAGAAGCTCTCCCTCGCTTACAGACAGAGCAAAAACGTCGGTAACCGTGGGGTGTCCCTTAGTGAGCGTTCCGGTCTTATCAAAAAGGGCAACCTCGGTCTTATGGAGAGTTTCGAGTGCCTCCGCCGATTTCACGAGTATTCCCTCGCCCGCAAGCTTTCCGACCGCCACCGTTATAGCAACGGGAGTTGCAAGTCCGAGCGCGCAGGGGCAGGAAATAACGAGCACGGAAATCGCGTTGGAAAGCGCGAAATCAAACGGCATTCCCGATGCGAGCCAGACTATCGCAGTCACGAGCGCTATCGAGCCAACTATCGGAATAAAGACCGCCGCAACCTTATCCGCAAGCCGGGCGACAGGTGCCTTTGATGCGCTCGTATTTTCAACGAGCTCGATTATCTTTGCAAGGACGGTATCGCCTCCCACCTTTTTGGCTTCCATTCTGAACGAACCCGTGAGATTGACCGTAGCGGTCATTACCTCGTCGCCGACCGTCTTATACCGAGGCTCGCTCTCGCCCGTGAGCGCGGCTTCGTTTATCTCCGATCCGCCCTCGACTATAACTCCGTCAACGGGGATCGACGCTCCCGGACGGATCACGACTATATCTCCGCAGACGATCTCAGACGAGTTTATCTCTATCTCCCTGCCGTCGCGAAGCACGACCGATCGCTCAGGTGCAAGCCTTGAAAGCTTTGCTATCGCGTTGCCCGTCTTGGATTTTGCGCGCTCTTCGAGCATCTTTCCGACAGTCACGAGTGTAAGTATCATCGCCGCTGACTCAAAGTAAAGTCCGTGCGAATATTTCAAAACGATTTCCGCGTTTTTTCCGAAAACTCCGACAAAAAGCATAATTATCGAAAAAATTCCGTACAAAAACGACGCCGACGATCCCATCGCAACAAGGCTATCCATATTGGGTGCAAGCTTAAAAAGCGCTCTGAATCCGTTTATGAAAAACTTTGCATTTATGATCGCCACCGCAAGAGCAAGGAAAAGCTGCAAAAATGCCGAAACGAGCGGATAATCCTGCAAAAAATCAGGAACCGCAAGTCCCATCATCTCGCCCATAGAAACGTACATAAGCCCAGTCAGTATAATGACCGACGAGATCAGTCGTGTCTTTTCCGAGAGAAATCTTCTTCCGCCGTCCGCCTTTTCTCCGTAGAGAGCGGCTCTGTATCCCGCTTTATTTACCGTATTTATTATTTTTTTCGCAGAGAGTGCCTTTTCGTCGAACTCGCAGACCATACTTTTCGAAAGCAGATTCACTTCGACACTCACAAGACCGTCAAGCTTTTTCACCGCGTGCTCGACTGCCGCAACGCAGTTAACACAGCTCATTCCCTCGACAGTAAATTTTTGCTTCACTTTTTATTTTCACAGGAAAACTTGTTGAAAAAACTTTTCCCGTACCCTTTCAAAAACTTTTATATACGTGTATTTGTTATTTGAGGTCGATTATAACAAGCTCCGGACGGTTAAAGATGCGCGGAACACGCGTAGTTTCTCTCGCAAGTCCCCGACTGACTATCATCGACGTTTGGTTTTCCTCATAAAATCCGCCTGCATATTCAGGAAAAACACCTTGGTTCGGTGCATACACTCCGTTCACAATAAACGGTACACGCCACTGTCCACCGTGTGCATGACCGCTTAGCACGAGATTGAAATCATACTGTATGTACGTTTCGAAAAGCTCCGGGCGATGACTGAGCAGGAGCGTATAATTTCCGTTTTGCGACAAAGACTCGACAAGTTCAAGGCGCTGTTTAACATCTAAAACGGTTTCTCCCTTTTCAAGAGCGTAAGAAGCGGGATCGTCTATACCGCAAATATTTATTTTTTCGCCGTTTATTTCGACTGTTTCTACCTCATTTTTCAGTATCGTGACGCCGTTTTCTTCAAGTATAGACATCTTTTTAAGAAACGCCGTTTTGCCGCTCCACCATTCGTGATTTCCGGTAACGTAGTAGCAAGGATATTTCTTCGAAATATCCTTAATAAAGATTTCTGTATTTACATCGTCTATAACATCGTCAAATATATCTCCGCCGAGCAGAACGACATCGGGGCTTTGTTTATCAAGAGCATCAATGAGTTTTTTCTGCTGTTCGCCGTAAAAGCAAGAGTGCAGGTCGGTCACGAGCGCGATCCGAACGCCGTTATCTATTTTATCACTGTCAATTTCATATTTTTTAACTTTAAGGCGAACGTCAAATGCCAAGAAGCAAATTATTAGTAACAAAGCGAGAAGAGTGACGATCACACAAAGCGCTTTATTTACTGTTTTATGTAAAGTATTTCCTGTCATAACAAGCTCCCAAAATCACAAAGTTACACTATTATTTTATCACTAATTTGATATATGTCAAGTGAAAAGCCGAATTTTTACATAAAAAAAGCTTATCCTTCGAGTGAAGAATAAGCTTTGATTTTACCACGAATTATCGCCGTCGTCGTTTTCGTCGTCGCTGTAATCTACCGTATCGTCAACGGCAGGTGCAGGCTCGCTTTTGTCAATAAATCCGTCGTCAAAAGCGCTTTCAACGAAAAGCTTTCTGCAATAGCTATCGTTCTGTTTGAAGAGCTCAACAAGGCGCGAAACCTCGTCAGAGGTGAGCTTTTCCTTTCTCTTTAAGCTCCTTATGCAGGAGATGAGAATATCGTTTGTCAGTACCGAATCTCCCGAAGCCTCGTCGTATTCGGCGTTATCGTCCGAAAGCAGAACTAGATTGTATATCGGACAGGAGATACCGTTTCTCTTTGCGATATTCGAGCAGGCGTTGACGTAGTACATTCCGCGCTCAAAGAGGTTGGGAATACGCTTGACCTCGTCGCCGTTCTGAACTGTCCACACGCCTTTTTTGGGAGTTACGAAATATCCTTCTCTCGCCTCTACCGAGATAACAACTATTCCGCCCTCGCAAACGACGACAACGTCGGCGTCCGGGCGGCAGTCCTTGTCCGTGCGAAGAAGATAAGGATTTTCGATAACGTTCTTCTTAAAATAAACCGAAAGGAGCCCTGACGCAAATCTTTTATCTCTTACGTGACTGCCGTTCAGCTTATTTACCTTTGCGTATTTCATTATTTCGGGAACAAGATATAAAAGCACACAGACCGCAAGAACGGAAAGTATCGCAAGCCATATACATACACCTACCGTAAAGCCACCGCTAAGTACAAGCATCATCTCAAAGCCCCTCCTTTATTATTTCAAGTTTAATTTTAATTAAGCGACCGACCGCGCAGTCAAAACACGGTCGGTCGATGCTTCCGATCTTACTTACCTTCGGTAGTATCGTCAAGATAGTTTACAACGTCCTCAACGCTGATAAACTTATGAATGTCGTCGTCCTCGATCGTGATGTCGAATTCCTCTTCGCAGAGGCAAATGAGGTCCGCAAGCTCGAGAGAGCTGATTCCAAGATCATTGATAAGCTCTGCGCTCGGTACGATCTCAGACTCGTCCACGTGAAGATTCTCTACGAGTATTGCTTTTACCTTTTCAAAAAGTTCGTTGTTCATGTTAGATTCTCCTTAGAATAATATGTGATATAAATAAAAATTTATTTATTTCCGTTGTTTATAGTGTGTCTTTTGATCTTTCTGGACGTAGTCTTTTCAAACTCACTGTCGCGAAGAACGACCTCGTGAACCTGCTTGAACACAGGAAGCTTGCGGTTTACCGCATTTACCTCTTCCTTGATACGCGCGAGAATCTCGTCGTTTGAAAGTCCCTCGTTCTTATCGGGATCGGGATAAACGATGGCGGTAATAACGACCTCGCCCGAAGCGTTTTCCTGACCTACGACAACACATTCCTTGATTATATCTATATGCGAAAGATAACTCTCTATCTCCTCGGGATAAATATTTTTACCGTTACTCAGAATAATTATGTTCTTTTTACGTCCTGTAATGAAAATATATTTATCATCGTCGATATAACCGTAGTCACCTGTACGGAAATAACCGTCCTCGGTGAATACATCTGCGGTCGCCTCGGGGTTGTTATAGTATCCGAGCATTACGTTGTCGCCCTTAACGAGTATCTCACCGACCTCGTATTTGCCCTGCATCTGACCTTCCTCAGGCTCGATCTTGACCTCACAGCCGTCAACCGCCCAACCGACAGATCCGAAACGCTCGTGTCCGCCGATATTTACTGCAACGAGAGGCGAGCATTCGGTGATTCCGTAGCCTTCAAGAACTCTTACGCCAAAGGCTCTGAAATCCTTGATTATCTCTTTATCAATAGGAGCGCCTCCGCAGACCAGATATTTAAGGTTTCCGCCGAACGCCGCAAGTATCTCTCCAAAGAGCTTCTTTCTTATATCAATTCCGAAGAAGCCGAGGAAATTACTCAGCCACATCGCAAATCTTACCTTCTTTTCAAGTCCCTTGGATCTGATATTATCCCAAATTCTCTTGTGGAAGGTTTCCACGAAAAGCGGAACGAGCGCCATTACCGAGGGTTTGAACGCCGAGAGGTTTTTCGTAACGTATTTAAGACTCTCGTTAAGATACGAGGTCATACCCTTATTCGTAGCCGCGAGATGTCCGCAGGTCATTTCGTAGGTATGGTTGGGAGGAAGCACCGAGAGAAGCGACTCGTGACAGGTCATAAACGACATCGTCGTACAGGAAGAGTTGGTTGCAGTAACCAGATTTCTCTGGCAGAGCATTACACCCTTACTCGTTCCGGTCGTACCCGAGGTGAATATGATAGCACAGCACTTTTCAAGGTCTATCTCGACGTCGGTATAAGAATTATCGCCGCCTTCAAGCGCCTCTTTTCCGAGCGTAATGATCTCGTCGATTCCCTTCGTTCTGTCGGTAACTTCATTTTCAGTATCCGCGTATATCGGGATAAAATACTTTATATTCGGAAGCTTATCTGCATTTTTTGCAAGTCTGTTATTAAAGCTTTCGGTATAAACTACCGCGTCTGCCTTTGCGAGGTTAAGGAAATTAACTATTTCCTCGTCCGCAAGCTCCTTATCAAGAGGAATGATAACACCGTTTCCGTTGACCGTAGCAAAGTAGGTGGTAAAATACATAGGATGGCTATCACCGATAACCGCAACCGTACCTCCCATAATGCCCAGCTTCGAGAAAGCCGTACCGAGATAGTTCATATTGTTTAGCAGATCATTATATTTATAAGTAAACTGCTTCTTATTTCTCGTGTAAACGTAGAGATCCTTTTCACCGTATCTCTCCGCACTGCTCTGCACAAGGTGTCTGAGATCTTTTACTGTTTTTTCTTCAAAAACGTATTCCAAAACGATCAGCTCCTTTCATAAGCTATAAACATTATAATCATACAAGCGCGTTTTGTCAAGTTTTTCATGAAAATTTCATTTTTAATAGAATTTTCTTGAAATTTGAAAAATTTTATAAAATTTCATAATTCCTATTGACAATCACAAGATTGTATGATATAATCAAGATACAGACGGAAAATTCACAATTATCTTGTAAAAAAGGATTGAAAATGCGACTGTACTGTGATAATATATTAGATAAGAAAGCGAGGTGTGCCTATGGATACGAAAAATATGGAAACAAAAGATGCAAAAATGCCAAAGAACAAAAAGAGAGCCGTAATATTTTTATGTGTGACTCTCGCCCTTCTTATCATTCTTCCGATCCTGACCTTCGTTGACTGGGACGCTCTTTTTCCAAAGAAAGAGGATAACACCGACCGCGATTCATGGATAAAGTTCTACGGAGATCAGTATTTCGGATCACCGAACTTCGATCTGAACATTGAAGACGATACTCAGTATATGCAGCTTGACCGCCTTCTTTATTACACCTTAGACGGTCACGAAACCTTCTCGGTCGATAGCGATCCGTCAAAATACGGATCTGCCTGCAAGCTCTTTTATGATTATTTTGAGCTCGTAAAGGCAGGAGAATACGAAAGCTACTATTCCCTTTTCACCGAAAGCTATGCCCAAAAGCACGGCACAACGAATTTTTTCACAAAGAAGGAACTCGTATTTTCGCCACAGAAGATATATAATATAAAGGTATCTCTGATCAGAAGCGCATATCTTGAAAATGGTGACAAGGACGGAAAATACGTCGGCAGTACGGTCTATTATTTCGATGTAAGCTACTGCATAAAGGACAATGACGGAACCTTCCGTCGGGATATTCTCAGTGACGAGTCGCGTCCTCTCGTGTTCGAGCTTCTCGAAACAAACGGCAAGATAAAAATAAGCGACATCGCATTCTACAAGCAACAGGAAACAAATTAAATGTTAAATAAATCTGAAAGGAAGATCTATTATGTCAACAATGATCTATATCTGGATAGGCATAATCGTACTCGCGCTTATCGTTGAGGGTATGACGGCAGGATTGACATCTCTCTGGTTTGTGCCCGCGGCGGCAGTATGTATACTGCTTGAGCTCTTCGACGTTCCGCAGCCGATACAGATACTCGTGTTCCTCGCGGTATCGCTTATCCTCGTCATCTGCTTCCGCAAGCTATCGAAAAAGAGCAAGCACGTGGCAACAAACGTTACCGACATGGTTATCGGCGGCGAAGCGGTAGTCACCGAAAAAATTGATCCCTCGGCAGAAACCGGCGAGGTCAAGATCGACGGCAAGCGTTGGTCTGCACGCCTCGAAAACGGAGAATGCGCCGAGATCGGCGAGCACGTAGAGGTACTGCGAATTGCCGGAGTAAAGCTTATCTGCAAAAAAATTGAAATAAAAGCAGAAACGTCCACAAGTGAAAAGTAAAAACGAGAAATAATTTATTTACAGGAGGTCATTTATGAACTATTTACCTATCATTCTCGCGTCCGATGAGATCGATCCCATCACCCTTATATTCTGTGTCGCGATCGCACTTCTTCTCATCATTTTCATCTCTTGTCTTAAAATCGTGCCTCAGGGACACGCGGTAGTCGTTGAAAGACTCGGAAAATACCACTCGACGTGGCAGACCGGCGTGCGCTTCAAGGCACCCTTTATCGACAGAATTGCAAAGAACATCGTCCTTATGGAGCAGGTTGCAGACTTCCCGCCTCAGCCGGTTATCACGAGCGACAACGTAAAGATGCAGATCGATACCGTAGTATTCTATCAGATCACCGACTGCAAGCTCTTTGCATACGGTCACGTTAATCCTATCGCAGCTATTGAAAACCTTACCGCTACCACTCTTCGTAACATCATAGGCGACCTTGAGCTTGACGCTACCCTCACCTCGCGTGACGTTATCAATACCAAGATGCGCTCGATACTCGACGAGGCTACCGACCCTTGGGGAATCAAGGTAAACCGCGTAGAGCTTAAGAACATCATTCCTCCTCGCGAAATTCAGGAAGCGATGGAGAAGCAGATGAAGGCAGAGCGTGAGCGCCGTGAAGCCATCCTTCGTGCAGAGGGTGAGAAGAAATCCGCTATCCTTATCGCAGAAGGTCAGAAGCAGTCAAAGATCCTCGAAGCAGAGGCAGCAAAGCAGGCAGAGATCCTCAGAGCATCTGCTCAAAAGGAAGCGAAGATCCTCGAAGCAGAGGGTGAAGCAGAGGCTATTCTCAAGGTTCAGCAGGCTACCGCAGACGGTATCAAGATGATTAACGAGGCAGGCGCATCGAGAGAATCGCTCGTACTCAAAAGCCTTGAATCTATGGAGAGAGTTGCTAACGGTCAGGCTACCAAGATCATTATTCCCTCCGAAATACAGTCTGTCGCA
>JAZOSN010000026.1:0-18663 GCA_045657105.1 Eubacteriales bacterium | reverse complement strand
GTGACACCGCTCTCAAAAACGTGCCACCGGCACCTTTTTGCTTCGCTAACCCAGCAGGGGGAGTAAGAAACACAAACCGAGGCAAATGCCTCGGTTTTGTGTTTCTTTTTTTCGTTTACTTTGGCTCTCACCAGCAACATCTGAGATTAACATTCCCGCTTCGCGGCGACTGGGGCGCGTTTGCTTGCAAACCGCTGCAAAATGGCTAAAATCAACTCCACAAATAGTTGAGTTATGAGCGCTAAATATTGTTTTTACTCAAATGAGAGTGTGTTGTTTTATATTTGCAGTTGTGCTATAATATCAAACAGAAAGAAACAGGAGGATATTGTAATGAATGAATTAAAAGTAGGTATGAGAATTGCCGAATTAAGAAAAACAAACAACATCACGCAACTCGAACTTGCAGAAAAATTAACAGTAACCGATCGCGCGGTCAGCAAGTGGGAAACAGGCGGCAGTTTCCCAGATATAGCACTACTTCCGCAAATTGCAGATGTTTTTAATGTCAGTGTTGATTATTTGCTACGCGGAAAAAGCGTTATGAAACAAGAAATTTATGTTGATTATGCTAACAGTAAGTACAACGACTTTGTTAATAAAAAATATTTATCTAATGGTTGGAAAATTGTTGATATGAAGCTTTCGGGTGATGGCGAAGGCGCGTGTATGTGCGCTATTTTGTTGGAGAAAGAAATATTTGACGATTAAATAAAGAAAATCAGTTTTTTAGACCGGTTCCATTTTGAGTGTCGGTCCAAAAAACAATTCCCGAGGCGTTGCTCTGTTGTTCTTGACGGAGAATTCTAAGTCACAAAAATTTCGGCAGATGGATTGTTTCTTCTGCCGATTTGTGTTATAATTGGACTAACGTGAAGCCTTTCGGAGAGAGCCTTGGATTGTGTACAACTTTAAGGGTACGGGCTTTGCCCGATCTATTTGTAAAACAAATGCGAAACCGGTGTGTGATAAAACAAAACGATAAATAAGAATTTGAGAGGTGATTAAGATGGTAGATATTACTGCTTGGATGAAAAACTTCTTGCAGACATTAAATGAGACTTTTGGCAACCGTGTGTGGTTTGTTGGATTGCAGGGGAGTTATGGCCGCGGCGAAGCTTGTGATACGAGCGATATTGATGTTGTCGTAATACTTGACGACCTGTCCGCCTCGGATATTCAAGACTACAATACAATGCTCGACGCTTTGCCGCACAGAGAACTGATTTGCGGATTTTTGTCGGGCAAAAATGAACTTCTTAATTGGGAGCCTTCTGATCTTTTTCAATTTTATTATGATACAACCCCGATAAAAGGAAGCATTGATGAATTGCTGATGGCGATCGATGAAGCGGCCGTGGGGAGAGCGATCAAAATCGGAGCTTGCAATATCTATCATGGATGCGTGCACAATATGTTGCACGAAAAGAGTAACGAAATTCTGCGGGAGCTATACAAATCCGCCTCTTTCGTTATTCAGGCAATCGTCTTTTGGCAGACCGGAAAATACATAAAGTATCAAAAAGAATTGCTATCGGTTGTCTCCCCCGAGGAACAGGTTATCGTCAATACCTTTTTGAATTTTAAAACCGGCGGATCGGTTGATTTTGCAGGGGCGTCCGAAGCCTTACTTGTCTTTGCAAAAAAGTGGATCGTTGAAGGTAATTAAATAAATTATAGTTCATCGAAAAGAATGAAATTAACCCCGACGGATTTTTGAAAATCTGTCGGGGTTAATTATTTGTTTACTGCTGATTAAATATGGGCAAGCTGATTTGTGATTTCTCCGATAAGAACATTACGCTTTGTCCTCGGTTATATGTAGTTCTGCGAGAGGCTCCAAACGCGTCCTGTGAAGTGGTTATAATGCACACTTCGCTTTTTGTCCTGCGCATTGGCAGTCGTTGTCAAGCGTCCGCTGTTTTTTCGTGAAAACGACAAATTCGTTCAATAGTTGCCAAAACGCGACTCGGCAAGTATTGACTTCGAAATAAAAATATGATACACTGTATATATTAAATATCGCTATGTGTAGTAGTATAATTTGTCAAAAAGGTGGTGAAGATGTGCGGTTTACCGGAGAAGAGTTCAATATAATGGTAAACGAGCTGCTTTACAAGGAGCCTATCTCGTTTGATATGTTATGCAAAATAGCCGAGAAAACGCTAATGCCTACGGTCGTTAATTGGTGCAACGCCGAGGATTGCTTGCGCGGTCGGGGATACGAGCGCGATATTATGCAGGAAATACATCTGCGGCTTATCAAGACTACCGTTAGTTACTTTTTACTGAGAAACGGTACAACCTCATACAACAACGACCCCGAAGGCTTTGAGGACTGGATGTTCCGCGTCGCGGACAATATAAAGCGCGATTTTGCCAACAAAATACGAGCCGAGGCTTTTAAGACGGCAGATGTTGAAGAATCTGTGATTATGAACATTTCGTCTGACGACGGCAACGAATACGACAGGCACACCGAAACACTCTCGCAGATCTTTTCAACGGTCTTATCATTGGACATCGGCGTTTATAAGATCTTGACCTGGATCGCACAATTCGTGCTTGTTTTGGGATATAACATTACAAAAATAAAATCCAACGAGCTTATAATCGCGATGTTCGCAGACAAATCGCTTTACGAAATGTATGACACGATACTTATGACGGCGAAAAAAATCCCGTGGATACAAATTACAGAAAAACAAAACGAAAAAATATTAACTGCTCTGCGAAAAACTCGCGAGGGAAATGTTTTATATGGAGAAACTGCTTATAAAACGTTCTTTATGAAGAACGGCGGAGAGATTTCCGGAAAGAAATCGATCAGCGACTGGATCAATCGTGTGAACGGGATTATACGGCGCAAAACTTTCGCGGAAGAAAGCTTGGATAAAAAAGCACTCGGAAGGAAAAACAAAGAAAAAAGGAGGAGCGGAGATGACGCATCTAACTGTTGATGAAATTGTCGAGTTTGTGTCTTTGAACAAATTGAACAGAGAAGCGTTAAAGCTTTCCGCGACAGTGAACGGGCATATCCGAAAGTGCGAAAAATGCCTGAACCGTGTGAGCGCCTTTCAAATGATATACGACGAATTTTCAAAGTGTAATACAAACACTGGTTTTAAGAAATATCTTGCAGAAAACAAATCTGCCAACGCGGACGCCGAGGTTAATATTAAATACTCCCCGAACGAGATTGACGGCTTTTAACCGAAGATTTAAGTTTTTATCAGCTTAACGACGAAAATAAAATACAAATAGGAGAGAGAGAACAACCATGTCAGAACAGAACAAAGCACAGCAGGCAAAAAAAGTATACAACACACTCTGTCGATCACTCGATAGTCACGACTGGCACTACACAAAGAACGAAGAAAAGCTATCTATTGAGTGCAAGGTTCAAGGAGAAGATCTGCCAATAGACATCGTCATTAAAATCATTGAAAAAAATTCTCTTGTAACGCTTCTATCACATATGCCCTTCGTCGTTCAAGAAAACAAACGTCTTGAAATGGCGGTTGCCATCAGCGCTATCAACAACCTACTGGTTGACGGGTGCTTTGATTATGACGTCAAATCAGGTAACATATTTTTCAGAATGACACACAGTTTTCTTGACAGCCAGATTGACGATGCGGCTTTTTCGTATATGTTTCTCTGTTCTTGCGGCACCATTGACGAGTATAACGACAAGCTACTGATGCTTACTAAGGGAATGATTTCAATGGAAAAGTTCCTTAAAGACATTCTTAAACAATAAGGAGGATGAGGCGATGAACGAAGAAAACAAAATTAAACTTGCAAACCGGGTGTATAAGACGCTTTGCAACGCAATAGAAAAAAGAAACTGGACTTTTGAAAGAGATGATACAGAACTTCTCGTGCATTTCGGCGTGTCCGGAGATGATATTCCGATGCAATTTGTCTTGATCGTAGATGCACAAAGACAACTTGTACGGTTGGCGTCACTCCTGCCCTTTAAAATGAGCGAAGCGAAGAGAGTTGAGGGCGCTGTTGCTACCTGTGCGGCAACTTACAGTCTGAACGACGGCTGTTTTGATTACGACATTAACGACGGTTCGATTGCTTTCAGAATGACAGCTTCGTTTGTGAACAGCGTCATTAACGAAGAGCTTTTTCAGTATATGATCGCTTGCGCTTGTGTGACGGTTGATGAATATAACGACCGTTTCCTTGCACTTGATAAAGGCGCAACAACAATTGCCGAGTTTATCGAAAATAATTGATATAGCCGGTCAAATCTGTTTTACATCCTGATTTTAACATTAACGATAAAATTCAAGTACAAGTAAGCAGATAGCAAACAAACAATGAACACCCTTTCCGAGCCGTTAACAACGGAGCGGAGAGGGTGTTCACATTTTAAACCTTGCTTGTGTTGCAACTCATAAAACCCCTCGACAAATCTTGACAAAGTTGCCGCCATGTCGTATAATAAAACGTATGAAGAAGCACCAAGACAAAGCGTTGAAGCGGCGCCTGCCGATTGGCGGCGAAAAGAAATTTTACAAGGAGAAAGCAAATGAGTGAGATAAAAACCAGTAAGTTTCTTACACAATTGATTGAGGATTGTAAAAAAATAGGTAACACACCGGAGCCGCCATTTACAGCCGAAAGATTTTTGGTAGCAGTTATTGATAAAATCCTCGAAAGTAAAAACAAAAGCGACAACACAGACTTAGAGCTGGAAGCTGCCGCTGAATATATAAATAAAAATATAGCAGATTTGAATGCGGCAAGAGCGTCGCTAATGACGTATATTTGCCGCGAAGACGCCATTTCGGCGTTGGACGATCTTTATATGAAAAGGAAAATTCACGCTGCGGAGGAGGTTGCCTCGGCGTTATTTATGCCCGAAATTGATGCGGTCATGCTCGTAATAGGCATTATTGATTCTCCCAGCGAAGCAATAAAAGCTGTTTTAAAAGAGGACGGGCGCGAAGAAGAGGGCGGACGCGATCCCGCTACTCCCGACGAGTCTTCTTCCGGCGAGGACTGGAAAGGTCCTGTTGGTTTTTTTACAGACTTTACGATGTTTCCCGAAGGCAAAGAACACGACAAGGCAACAGAAAGTGAGCCGTGCGAACCGGATTGTAAAAATAACTTACAATCTGCAAAATCCGACATTTCTGCACTGGTTGCAGAGGTGAGGCGCATCAGAACAGAGCTCCAAAGCCATATTTACGGTCAGGATAACGCTATCAACACGTTCGCCACGGGTTATTTTCAAGCAAGCATGCTTTCCGTGCTCGAAAAGACGCGAAAGCGTCCCCTGGCAACCTTCCTTTTCGCAGGGCCTCCCGGAGTGGGAAAGACTTTCCTCGCCGAAAAAGCGGCAGAAATGCTTAAATTGCCGTTTATGCGATTTGATATGAGCGAATATGCCAACAAAGAAGCAGATATAGAATTTTGCGGATCAGATAAAGTATATAAGAACGGAAAAGCCGGAAATGTAACAAGCTTCGTTGCGGAAAATCCCAGGTGCGTCCTGTTGTTTGACGAAATTGAAAAGGCTCATAGCTGCGTAATCCATCTGTTTTTGCAAATGTTGGACGCAGGAAGATTACGCGACAATTTCACAGACGAAGAGGTTCCGTTTTCCGACACTATAATCATACTTACCACAAACGCCGGCAAACAACTGTACGAAGATAGCGAAAGCGGAGATTTTTCTACCGTTTCCAGAAAAGTGATCATAAAAGCACTTCAAAAAGACGTCAATCCCGAAACGGGAGTGCCGTTCTTTCCTGCTGCGATTTGCTCCCGATTTGCTTCCGGTAACGTGGTTATGTTTAATCACATCGGCGCACACAATCTTCGTTTGATCGCAAAGAAAGAGATTGAGCGCCGCGTAATCGCTCTTGAAAAAGAAACGGGAATCAAGTTGAAAATTGATGAACGTGTCTATACGGCGTTGCTGTTTTCCGAGGGTAGTAATGCAGATGCCAGAACCATAAGGGGCAGAGCAGAAGCCTTCTTTAACGACGAGCTTTATGAGCTGCTTCGCCTTGTTGTATCGGACAAATCCAAATCAAATATTGATAATATCGAGAAAATTCGCATTAGCGTTGATTTAAACCGTGCGAGGCCCGAGATTGCAAATCTGTTTGCTTCGGCGGAAAAAAACAAGGTTTTAATCTTTGCCGGTAACGAAATCGTTGCGCTTTGCAAGGGCGGGGTTCCGGAAATCGAGTTTGTCGGAACACAGGATTTGAAAGGTGCGATAGAGATAATCAAGTCGCAGAACGTCGATTTTGTACTGCTGGATATGAGGTGCGGCACCGCGGCAAGACCTGCATCTAAACTGAATATCGAAGATGTTGAGTCGCCTGCACGCGATTTTTTCAAGTTTCTCAAAGAGCAAAAAAGCGAGCTTCCCATTTATCTTATCGAAGAGGGCGGAGCTGCTTTGAGCGAAGAAGAGAAGGTTTCCTTCGTACGTCAGGGAGTCAGAGATGTACTTAGGATTACTCGCGGCAAGAATTCGTTTGCTACCAAACTGAAAACTATCGCATCAAGCTTGTATCAGCAGGCAAGTATGATCAAATTAGCAAAAGAAAATAAGTTAATATCTTTTGAAACCGCTCAAACCATCTCGAAAAACGGCAAGAACGCTGAGATCAAATTGTTTGATTTTGAAATGAACGTTGCCGTCGATTCCGAAGATGCAAAGAGCGTACTGAGCTCTGTTTCCAGACCTGACGTGCGCTTTGATGACGTAATCGGCGCACGCGACGCCAAAAAAGAGCTTGCCTATTTTGTTGAGTATCTTAAAAATCCAAAGAAGTATATAGGCACGGGCGTCAAGGCGCCCAAGGGCGTTATTCTTTACGGACCTCCCGGTACCGGTAAAACCATGCTTGCAAAAGCGATGGCTCGTGAGGCGGACGTAACGTTTATTGCCGCCGAAGGTAACCAGTTCCTTAAAAAGTTTGTCGGAGAAGGCTCGGAAAAGGTTCACGAACTCTTTAAAACAGCTCGCAAATATGCCCCCGCCATTCTCTTCATAGACGAAATTGATGCAATTGCCAAAGAACGTAAAGGCGGAGCGAACGCAGGCTCAAACGGCGAGGAAACACTGACGGCGCTTCTTACCGAAATGGACGGCTTTGTCAACGATCCTTCCAGACCTGTGTTTGTTCTCGCGGCAACCAACTTCGATGTTGAGCCGGGAAGTGACAAAAGTCTTGATCCTGCACTCATGCGCCGCTTTGACAGAAGAGTGTATATAGATATTCCCAACAAAGAGGACAGAATTCGCTTCTTAAAGATGAAGATCGCAAAGAATCGCGCTTTGCAAATCTCTGAAAATCAGATAGATAATATTGCAATGAGGGCTACCGGAATGAGTCTGGCAGGACTTGATTCCGTTGTGGAACTTGCACTTCGTTCTGCGATCCGAGAAGGCAGCACCGTGGTTAATGATGCTATTTTGGAAGAAGCCTTTGAAACGTTCAATAACGGCGAAGTGAAGAAATGGGATGCATCTCAGCTAGAACGTGTTGCAAGACACGAGGCTGGCCACGCTCTCATTTGCCATATGAGCGGAGAAACTCCTTCTTATCTTACTATTGTCGCACGCGGCGATCACGGCGGCTATATGCAACATGCGGAGCCGGAAGGCAAGGCCATCTATACCAAAGACGAACTGCTTGCCCGTATCAGAACGTTCCTTGGCGGAAGAGCTGCCGAAATCGCTTACTATGGTGAGCGCGACGGAATTTCCACCGGAGCAAGCGGTGACCTCGCGGCAGCAACCGGTGTCGCTCAACAAATCGTGTGCCTGTATGGAATGGACGACGAGTTTGGTCTTGCGGTCGTGCAAGGCTCCGGTACAATGTCCGCGGAAGTCAGAGCGTCGGTAAACCTTATTCTTAAAGAACAGATGAACGAAGCGGTAAGGCTGATTTCCGAAAACAAAGACAGGATTGACGCTCTGGTAGAAGAGTTGATGTCTAAAAACCATTTGAACAGGGAAGAAATCAACGCCGCGTTGTCGAAGGAAAATTAAAAAACGCGAAAAGAATATAAGGAGATATAACGATGACAAAAGAGCAGATTGTTTTGATGGCTTCTTTAATAATTGCGTCCTTGTTTCTGTTTGTTACATCTGTTGTGATATTTGGTGTTGGAAAAATCAGAAGCAAGAGGGCGCCCGAAAGATACAACAGAGTCGGGGTGGGCTCTGCATTTGTGTTTTCAATCTTTCTTCTTCTGTCAATCTGGCTATTAAGGTTTGCGGTTGGATATTTTGATATTCTTGTGTATGCGGGAGAAGCATTGCAACTAACCCCGCAGGAAGAAATAGCCAATAGCCTGTTTGGGGCACTTAGGACATTTAGCATGGAAGAGGAATATGCCGAGTATATACTTGATATAAAGGCGTTGATTACCGCAATTATTCCCAACGAACACCCAAGCTTTTCTGCTATTAAAATTGCGACGGTCGTATATGCCTCTCTGCTAAATCTTATCGCGCCGATTTTGGGCGGAGCTATCGTGTTAGAGATCGTTGCCAGTGTGTTCCCGAAATTCAAACTGATAGGCTCATATTTTAAAATAAATCGGCCGAAATACTTTTTCAGTGAACTGAATTCGGCGTCTTTGTCATTGGCGAAAAGCATCTATAATAAGGAAAAATCAAAAAAACCGATCCTGATCTTTACCGACACTTATGTTGACGACAAAGAAGAAAAAGAATACGAGCTTTTGCTGGAAGCAAAAAAGTACGGCGCGATTTGCATTCGCGATGATTTGGCGCACGTGATAAAAACAAAGTGTGGCGAACGAACGTATTTTTTGATTGACGAAAACGAATTCGGCAATTTCCAAACACTGATAGGACTTACCGAAGACCATAACGTCAAGTTTGTAAAGGACTCGCGTATTTATCTGTTTGTTCAAAGCGATGCATATGTGCAGATTGAAAAGCAGATCAACAGGGAGTTTGGCGAAGAAAGAAAGAAAAAGCTGTTAAAAGGCGGCAAAAAACCGACGATCATACCTCTTAACGGGTATCGCAATCTGGTTCAAAATCTTTTTGTTGACGTTCCTCTGTACGAGCCGCTGATTAACAAAAAGAACAATACGCAGCTAAGCGTTACGATTCTCGGAAACGGGACTATCGGCACGGAGGCTTTTTTGAACGCGTATTGGTTTGGACAGATGATGGTCAGCCGAGATGATAGCGGTCAAAAATCAATGTCCGAATGCGAAATGACGATCAACGTTGTATCCAAAGAAAGAGAAGAAGCTTTTTGGTCAAAGATAGACTGTATCAATCCCGAAATCAAAGGAACCGTCGAGGTTTCGGGAAATCCTGCGGTCGGCAATAAAAACAATCCGTATTGCCGTGTCAATTACATAGAAGCCGACGTTAAGCTCGACGGCCTTTGGGACAGTGACTCCGAGAAAACGCGGGGGCTCCTTGATTCGGATTATTTTATAGTGGCGCTGGGTAGCGATGCTGACAATATTTCGGTGGGGGATAAGCTCCGCCGACTGGTTGGAAAGCGGCATCTTGAAGAGTCGGACGAAACGTCCGGACAGGTTATTATTGCCTATGCGGTGTTCAACTCCGAGCTCGTTAATACGCTTAACAAACAAAAAAATCATCAATGCCGAACTAAGGACAGAACCGACGTTTACACATATGCTTTTGGCAGTCTGGAAGACGTATACAGTTATGAAAATGTTTATATGTCCAAAAACCGTCTGCTTGCCGAAGGCACAGGAGCCGCTTATGACAGGGCACAGATGATGCAAAAGCATGTAGAAGAGCACAAAACGAGATCAAACGACGATAATAAGAATTACAGTTATTGGGCAGATCTTGCAAGAGCGATGCATATTAAATATAAGGCGTTTTCTTTGGGACTGATTCGCAAATCTATTTTCGACTGTACCCCGCAAGATCACGAGAACTATGTAAAAGAGCAGTGTAATTTATACAAGAAACTGACCTCTTATAATGCCGGTGGTCGCTTTAAAGAGATTGATGAGAATGAGCTGCGCTCGTTTGAAGCCAAAAAGCATACGCTCGCATGGCTCGAGCACAGACGGTGGGTTGCATTTACCCGATCGCTTGGCTATCAATATACCGGAGAACTTGGAAAAAACCTCCGGTTAAGCGGCAAAAATCACAAAAATATGGAATTGAAGCTACACCCGTGCCTGGTTGAGGCGGAAAAACCGTCGGAGGAAAATCCGAGCTATCTTAACGATAAGTGGCAAGACCTTTTCACTAACCTGCCCGACAAATTCGATTCCGATAAATTGGACAAAGCCACAATGCTCGCGCTTCTTGGCAAGAAGAAACAGTATTTAATCGAAAAATGTAATAAGCTTGAAAAATACGACTCCAACACCTATGATGCACTCGATCAAATAACGCTTGATTGGTGCAAAGAGGCGACGCTATTCGGTATTGAAATGCTAAGTGAAGCTATTGAAAGCCTTGAAAGCAGTGAGAGCGTTACAGAATATCTACGAGGCAAGAGCAAGGCCGCGTGGGACGGAATCGGTTGCTACGATTTCAAAATGTATGATTACTGTCGGTATGATTATGATGATTATCTTACCGATAAAGAGTTGGCAAAGATACTCGGAGTAGAGTCGGATTACATAGCGAAGCTTTGCAAAAGCAAGAAATTCAAGAGCGCAGAGTATCTTAAAGAGAGCTCCGAGTGGCATATTCCTTTCAGTTCCGTCAAAGGCGATATTTATAAGTGCTGTCGGGAACTCGATATTAACAACGCGGACGATCAAAGGCTTATAGGCGATAGAGCTCACAGCGAAAACAGTACGGCGTTTGAACTGTTTGGGAAATGGTATAAGAAAATATAAGGCTTGAGAACTCGCGAGATTTTTATTATCAAATTAGGAGGTAGCTGTGTATAAACCAAGTCCAATTGACACAAGCAAGATCAAGTTGCCGTCGGATCTTCTGGAGCTTACCGAGAAAATCGCAGAAAACGTCCACGAGAATTGGTCGGTCGGACGTATAGCCGAGGGGTGGACTTACGGCGAGGAGCGCGATGATAAAAAGAAAACTACTCCCTGCCTGGTTCCGTATTCGGAGCTTCCCGAAGAAGAAAAAGCCTATGATCGAAACACGGCGTTACAAACGTTGAAGCTGATCGTGGCGATGGGCTACAAAATTTCAAAAAACAAATAGAAGTAAGCAAAAACCCAAAACTCCAAGGCGAGAGCCTCGGGGCTTTGGGTTTTTGCTTTTAAAAGACTTTTTGCTTGCGGACGGATTATGTGCAGTTTTTTCGAAGGGCGTCTTCGATCACCTCTGCGATAATTCTCATTCCGTCCTCGTCGGGGTGAATACCGTCGACGGTGTTTAAATAATAGAAATCATTATTCAGTCGGCTGCTAAACAGATCTGCGACAAAGACCTTTTCGCCGGCGGCAGAAACGGCGGCATCTATTTTGCGGTTGAGCTCTTCGGCGCGGCTTTTCAGCAGGGCATCTCTATCCGGAATATTCACACAACACACCGCCGCTTCGGGGAAATTACCTGTTATAGTCAAAAGAGCTTTCGTATAATCTTCCGCGAAAACCGATGGGGAAACACCTCTGCCGAGATCGTTTGTTCCCATAAAAACAATGATGATATCCGGCTTCGAGCCGTCGTCGCGCGCGAGATTTTGTGCGCGATTTACTCCCGAGATCGGATTGTCAGATCCGCTTAAATTTCCGCCCGACCAGGAGTTGTTTACACACAGTGTCAGTCCGAGCGATTTGATCAGTAGGCTCCAATAAGTCTTTTCAAGCGGAAACGGCGATCTGTAAAAATAAGGATTTGGGCCGAGCGTTGCGTTTGCCGAAACGTCGTCTGAAACGCCCTTATATGTGGATATACTGTCGCCGAGTATGGACAGTTTTTTGCCTTCAAACAAATTTGAACCCTCCTTTTTGTTTGTGTATACGATTATAGCGCGTTTTTGGCGATTGGTCAAGAGCTTTGAATAAAATTTCGGGCAACGCCTGGTGAATTAAACTTGTTTTTGTGATATAATAATCCACAAAAGCCATAACACCGCCTTTTGGGCAGATGTTATGGCTTTTTACAGTTATGTTTACAACTCAGTCAACGACGCCGTCGGCGGCGTTGTTCATCATTATATCCGCGATGATCTCGGCGCATTTTTCGATGCCTACGATCTCACTGTCAAGACTTATGTCGTAGTTTTGCGACATACCCCAAACGCGTCCTGTGAAGTGGTTATAATGCACGCTTCGCTTTTTGTCCTTTTCGTCGAGGCGTTTGAGCGGCTTTTCGCTCTTTTCGCCGTAGATACGGACTATTCTTTCGGCTCTTGCCTCTTTGGGCGCGTGAATGAAAACGTGCAGAACGTCATCGCGATCTCTGAGGATATAATCTGCGCAGCGTCCGACGATAACACAGGGACCTTGATCTGCGAGCGACTTTATAACGCGGCTCTGAGCAGACCAGACGTAGTCGGCAGGAGCGGTGTGACCGTGCATATGATTGCTATGCCCAAGCGAGAGGGCGTATGCAAGCCTGCTCTTTACAGGAGCATATTCTCCGACGTCCGCTATATATTCCTGCGAGAAGCCGGTTTCGTGCGCGACCTTGTTGACAAGCTCTCTGTCGTAAAAGGGAACGCCGAGCTTCTCGGCAACGAGGCGTCCGACGCTTCTTCCTCCGCTGCCGAACTCGCGGCTGAGCGTTAAAATGCGGTATTTCATAAGTATCACCGATCCTTGAAAATCAACTTTATACACCGCAATTATAGCATATTGGAAATTCTTTGTCAAATGTTTTTTTGGGGGGTGAACTAATCTTAGTTAAAAGTCACAAAAAGAGGACGCTTTTTTTGTGAGAATGCTTAATTGAAAAAAGACGGTATGTGTGGTATAATTTACTTAAACATGGCGACTTGCGCCCAAGCATGAAAACTCTTTATCGAATGGTGGAGATATTATGGCAAACGAACGCTTTGAAAGCGGATGCATTATCACCGCTAAAAACGGAATAAAATTCGAGATCGAATATAAAAGCAAGGTCGTCGGCCCCGACGTCGTGTATAAGCTAAACGGCGAGGAGTTTGTTGCAAATTACGCCTCCTACCCTTCGATAACCGAGCTCAGATACCAGAAAAACGAGGCGGATAACGGCAAGCTTATCCTGACGGCGTCAGTGATGACCGAGGTTGGAGATAACAGCACGCGCGCCTGCGTTATGATGAGCCCCGATAAGGGGAAAAGCTGGGAATGTATTGCTCGTCCGAGAGAGGTTCTCCGTCCCGAGCTCGGAAACGTCGGCTCTATGGCGCATATATACGAGCTTCCCGTACAACTTGGCGATATGCCCGCGGGCACGCTCCTTTATTCCTATAATTCGGTAAACTACGGAACTATGGAGGATCGAAAGAGCGGAAATTCGATCCTTGCCGTCTGGCGAAGCTTCGACTGCGGATATACCTGGGAAGAGTACGTGATTATCGACGAGGCGGGAGGCATCAGAGAGGGCGTCTGGGAGCCTTTTATGTACTACTGCGAGGAGGACGGATACCTCTACTGCTTCTATTCTGACGACTCTGATCCCGCACACGATCAGAAGATCTCCTATAAGCGTTCGAAGGACGGTGTAAACTGGGAGGGCGAAGGCGGAAAGATCGGTACGGGAACAGGCAAGGACGTTGAGCCTGTTGACGTCGTTTCGATAAACAAATTCGAGTACCGCCCGGGAATGCCCGTGATTACAAAGATGGGCAACGGCGAGTATTTTATGGTTTACGAGCAGTTCGGTGATTGGAGAGGTTGCCCGATATTTTACAGAAAGACGAAGGATCTTTCAAACTGGGGCGAGGCGAACGATATTGGCATAAAGATAATGCCGGATATGTGGTCTGCTCCCTCGTGTATATGGGTTGACGGCGGACTCGAAAAGGGAATGCTTATAGTAACCTCAAAGGGAAGCTCTAACGGCGGATTTATGGCGGTAAGCCTCGACTACGGCGAAAGCTGGGAAAAGGTAGAGGATCCGCTTGCGAGCGTAGCAACAGAGCAAAACAACAGGCGTATAGGATATAGCGCAAGCTTCCGGCTCTCCTCTGACGGCGAGTCGATATATTACACGAACTCAACGAACGCGCTTGTCGATAGCGAAAGCAAGCAGATGGTCGCGTTTGCAAAATTGAAGATAAAAAAATAATACGTTTATGGAGGAATGTATGAGAAAGAAATTTTTTAGACTGACGGCGCTCGTTCTTGCGCTTCTTATGGCAGTGTCGGTGCTTGTTGCCTGTAAGGACACGTCCGATACGGACGGTAACGGCGACACACCGAACGGTGACGGCGCAAAGGGGCTTCTTGACATCTCGGAATTTACGATAGTACGTGCAGGAAGCTCGGGCAGGGACGTTGCCAACATTACGGGCAAGCTTCAACAGGCAATAGCGGACACTCTCGGACTCGATCTTACGGTAATGACCGACGATGACGGCGAGGCGGCGGCAAAGGAAATTCTTATCGGAAAGACAAACCGCAACGCTTCTGCGGCGGCAGTTGATTATCTCAAAGAGAAAAACGATAAGCAGTCGTATGTGGTCCGCATATCCAAAAATCAGATAATTATCACCGGAACGGACGACGCTTCTACCGCGCGCGCAGTCAAGGTGTTTATTGATAGCTATGTAAAGATTTCCCCCGAGGGAAACGGACTTGACGTTTCGGCAGGAGCTCAGATGAGCGGAATATACGACTCCGACTCTATAACAAAACTTGCAAACGGCACCGAGATAAGCCTTGATTTCGTTGCACCGGTAATCGAGATAAATAAGCAGTTCACGCTCCCCGACGGAAGCAGATTCGTTCCCAAGAGCGGATCCTATCCTTCGATAACCGAGCTCAGATACCAGAAGAACGAAGAGGACAACGGTAAGCTTATCGCGACGATGAGCGTCGGTGTTACGGTCGGAGATAGCTCTACGGGCGCCTGCGTTATGATGAGCGAAAATCAGGGTAGGAGCTGGAAATGCATCGCACGCCCGACCGAAAAGCTTTATCCGAACCTCGGAAGCGTCGGATCGATGGCGCATATTTACGAGCTCCCCGCACAGGTCGGCAAAATGCCCGCGGGAACGCTTCTTTATTCATACAACGCGGTAAACTTTGATAACCCGAGCGGAAAAAACGGACACTCGATCCTCGCGGTCTGGCGTAGCTTCGATGCCGGATATACCTGGGAAGAGTACGTTATTATCGACGAGGCAAAGGGACTGACTCTCGGCATATGGGAGCCCTTTATGATCTACTGCGAGGAGGACGGCTATCTCTACTGCTTCTATTCTGACGACTCAGATCCCGATCACGACCAGAAGATCTCCTATAAGCGCTCGAAGGACGGCGTAAAATGGGAAGGCGAAGGCGGAAAGATCGGCAGTGGAACAGGTAAGAACGTTGAGCCTGTTGACGTTGTTGCAAACAACGATTATACGTACCGCCCGGGAATGCCTGTAATTACCAAGATGGGTAACGGCGAATATTTCATTGTTTACGAGCAGTTCGGTGATTGGGACGGTTGCCCGATATTCTATAAGACCACAAAGGACCTTTCTAATTGGGGTGATGTAAGCACGACCGGAACTCTCATAAAATCCGGAAATAAGGGGAGTGCGTCCTCGCCTTCCTGCGTATGGACTCCCGCAGGCGGCGAGTGCGGAACACTGTTTGTAACCTCTAAATATTCGACCAATCAGGGATATATCTTCGTAAGCACCGACTACGGCAAGACCTGGACGACCATTGAAGATCCGCTTGAAAGCGATCCGATAAGGACGGACGGCGGCAATGACCGTGTCGGATACAGTGCAGGACTTTGGCTTGGCGCAGACGGCAAGACCGTTTACTATATAAACTCGGAAAACTCGGCGCAGGATCACAAATCTCAGGTTGTATATATGGCAAAGCTCACGGTTTACGATCCGATAGATGAATAACGTAAAATAAAAAACCCCGACAGACCTTAAAATCTGTCGGGGTGTCTTTTTTTGTGTGTCGATCGGGGGGTGTTATTTTCTCTCCCACTTTGCGCCCTGAGGAGTGTCCGTGATGATTATTCCTTCGCTAAGGAGCTGTGCGCGGATCTCGTCCGCTCTCGCGTAATTTTTCGCTTTTTTAGCTTCCGCACGCTCGGTGAGAAGCGCTTCGATGCGCTCTGCCTCGGGATCGTCGGAGTCTTTCGCCGCGCTCTGCTCGGCTTTCAGCTTTTCTGCCGCTTCGATAAGTCCTACCGAAAGAACCTTGTCGAAATCCGCGATGAGTGCAAGCTTCGTCGCGTTTGAGATGTTTGCCTTTATAACGTCGTATACCGCGGTTACTGCAAGTGAGGTGTTGAGATCGTTGTCAAGCGCGTCGGTAAACGCCTTCTTGTATTTTGCGAAATCGTCGCCGTTTATCTCGCCAGACGCGTCAATCGATGCGATACGTTGTACGAGCTTGTTGTATGCCGCCGCCGCGTTGTCGAGGTTCTCCCAAGAGAAAACGAGCGACTTGCGGTAGTGCGATTGCAGACAGAAAAATCTGTAAACGAGCGGATCGTAGCCCTTTTCTTCGAGCAGGGAAACGGTCAGGAACTCGCCCTTCGACTTGCTCATCTTTCCGCTGTTTGTGTTGAGATGACGGACGTGGAACCAGTAGTTGCACCATTTGTGTCCGAGATAAGCCTCGCTCTGCGCGATCTCGTTCGTGTGATGCGGGAAGGCGTTGTCGATACCGCCGCAATGAATGTCGAGCGTTTCGCCGAGATGCTTCATCGAGATACAGGAGCACTCGATATGCCAGCCGGGATAGCCGACACCCCAGGGGGAATCCCATTTAAGCTCCTGATCCTCGAATTTCGAGCGAGTGAACCAGAGAACGAAATCTGCCTTGTTTTTCTTGTAGGAGTCCTCTTCGACGCCCTCGCGGACGCCGACTGCGAGATCCTCTTCCGAAAAATCGTTGAAAACGTAGTAATTTTCGAGCTTCGAGGTGTCAAAATAGATGTTTCCGCCTGCCTCGTACGCGTATCCCTTCTCGATAAGCGAGGAGATGACCGCGATAAAATCGTCGATGCAGGTGGTCGCAGGAGCGACGACCTCGGGAGTCTTTATTTTCAGTTTTTCGCAATCTGCGAAAAAGGCGTCGGTGTAGAATTTTGCGATCTCAAGGACGGTCTTGTTCTCTCTCTTTGCGCCTTTGAGCATCTTGTCCTCGCCCGTGTCGCCGTCCGAGGAGAGATGTCCGACGTCGGTTATGTTCATAACGCGAGTGACCTCGTATCCGCTGTAACGGAAATATTTATCGAGAACGTCCTCCATAATATACGTGCGGAGATTTCCGATGTGTGCATAGTGATATACGGTAGGGCCGCAGGTGTACATTTTCACCTTGCCCGCCTCATTTGCCACGAACTCGTCGCGGCTTCTTGTAAGACTGTTGTAAAGCTTCATATCTATAAACCTTTCATAATTGGCAAAATGCCTCAAATATGCATAAAAACCACTCTTTAAAGGAGTATATCACAATTTTTTCCTCTTGTCAACAAGAAGAATGTCGGACTGTTAAAATTTGTATAATTTCCGCGGGAAGAGCTTTGATAAGTGCGCACGTTTTGCAGAGCAAAACTGCGAGGCGGCGCTTCGCGCCGCTTTTTCCCAGACGCACGCCAATTTGCCTTGCAAAAAGCGGTGGATACTGTAAAAATCAATCTTTTCCGCGCCGTTTTTCTTATATTTAGCGAAAGGCTTTTTGCAGATTGTATAAAAAATATAAAGAATTTAGTGCAAATCCCCGAAATTCGCGAAAATACAAGGCTTTTTATAGTATTTTATTGACAAAGTGTGAAAAAATGATATAATATAAATACCAAAAGATGTATTTGGGCTACATATTATAAATGCTAAAATGTTGCCAACAATATATCAAAAGAAATAACTTTTTTCAGGAGGAATGAAAAATGAAAAAAAGAATCGTAAGCCTTATGCTCGTTCTTGTATTTGTTCTGCTTGCGCTTCCTATGAGCGTTTCGGCGGCTACAACTCCGAGCAGCAAGCTCAGTGATTGGTCGGCTAAGGTCGGAACCATTTCCGCTCTTAACGGCGGCGTGTTTAAGATGGACGCAACCACTACCAACGTTATCAAGCTTGCTATGTGGAACGGAAGTATTTACGAAGGCAAGATAAGCATGACCTTTGACTACGGCAGTATCGGCGAGGCAGACCGCGGACCCGCGGCATCCAACCCCGGAACCGGCGCTAACGACACCGGAATTATTTTCGGCGGAAAGGGACTCAAAGCGAGCACCTCGACCTCTGCAAACGGAGTTCAGTCTGACGACAACACCTATTACTATTTCCTGTATTTCTCGAAATCGAATCTTACTCTCGCAAGAGTTGACAACGAGCTCTCCGGAGCCGAAAGAGCTGACGACTGGTGCGGCGCGGTAAAAGACGCTGCCGACAACAGCGAGCTCAAATATGACATCAACAAATCCTCTGCTCCTCAGGAATACAAAGATATGTGGGCAGCCGCAAAGGCAAGCGACAAAATCGAGGTTACCCTCGCGTGGTCTGCCGCAGGCGCAGTTCGCGTTTGGGTAAACGGCGTTCACATTAAAGA
>JAZOSN010000025.1:0-30623 GCA_045657105.1 Eubacteriales bacterium | reverse complement strand
GGAATTTTATTGATTATATCGCTTATGCTCGTTTTTATAAGCTGTGACTCGCCGGGATATGACGAAAAATGGATGATCGGTAAATCTCTCGAGAAAATCGAAAAACGTTACGGTGAATTTGATCATCTTGCGTCCATACGTAGCTCAGATGGCACTCGTACGGGTAGATATATAGTTAAAGAAAACACCCATGTTCCGGGGTTAGGAAGTGCCGAAGACGGAGAATGGCTTGTTATAGTATTCGATAAAGACGATATAGCAATCAAGACTTACGTAGAAAATATGAACTTGGGTGCCTAAAACCTACTTTCCCCAGCCGCCGAGTCTGCTGGGGGAGCCCAAAACGGTGTCGGAATTATCAACAATCAAAACAAAAGCTCTCTCGCGAGAGCTTTTTTCTTTATGGGCGATAGTATAAAGGATAATATTATAAATAAATTTGTCGCAGGAAAGAAAATTAACAAAAAAACTGTTGCAATATAAAAATAATAGTATATAATAAGAAAACGGACGAAAAATATTAAGGAGGGATAACAGATGTCAAAAAAGACAAAAGCAAGAGCGATATTTTTTATGATCGCTTCACTGTCGATAGCACTCGTTTTGTCTATCGTGATCGGAACTTGCTTTTTTGTATCTCTCTTTAAAAACGAGAAGGTCGAGCAGAGGAACAGATACAGACTTTCGATAGGTCTTGTCGATACCAAAAAAGCGTCGACAAACGTTTACAAGGCAAATATCGTTCGCGGCGGCGTGCTATGCACCGATTTTACGCGTATTGCGGACAGATGCGGTTATACAATGATCGTAAACGGAAACGAAATGAAGTTTTATTTAAACAACGAGCAGTCGGATATTCTCACTCTGTATCTCGGCGAGGATACGGCGTATATAAACTCAAATCCCGTTCATCTTTCGGTCGCGGTCTATAAGGTTTCCGAGCGTATCCATCTGCCGATAGAATTTATCTCGAATTATTTCGACGGAATTACGATAGAGGTAAACGAGGAAAAGGGAACTATCTCGATAGAATATATTAACCCGACCGAGTGCTCGCTCAGACTGAAATATCCCGAGGGCCTCGAACCGCTCGATAAAAGCGACTTTCCCGATCAAACCAATTAAAAATAAATGAAAAAGAGGAAGATAGTGTAAAATGAAGAAAGCTTTCAGCTTTTTCGCCGTTTTACTGCTTGGCTCTTCTTTTTTTGCCGTAAATACGAAAAACATCCCGATTTCGGGCGAAGGAGAAACGGATATATATTCCTATAATTATATGACCGACGTTTCGGCGTATATAGATTTTATAGAGCCGACCGGCGAGCTTTGGAGTGATAGCTATCTCCTGCTTGTGAACAGGGAAAATCCGCTTGAAAAAAACGGAGAATCCCTGAGCAAAGCGCTGTGCGAGAGATCGGCTATCGGCGGCGTTCCGAAGGGTGAATACGATTTTCGCTTTCGCCCCGAGCTTAAAATGAATACTACCGCACTGAAAGCACTTACCGCGATGCTCAGAGAGGCAGTCGCGTCGGGCGGACTTAAAAGCGAGAATTTGCAGGTGCTCAGTGCTTACAGGAGCTACGCCGCTCAGGAGGGCGTATTTAACAGAAACGTCAGAAGCACCAAAAAATACAGGTGTACCGACTCGGAGTGCGCAACCGAATTTATCACAAAAGACGATATTACCAAATGCCGCGCCTGCGGAGCGTGGGTTGAAAGGATCGAAATAAGCGAGAGCGAGGCGAGAGAAAACGTGGCGAGCTA
This sequence comes from Eubacteriales bacterium, assembly GCA_045657105.1. Lineage (GTDB taxonomy): Bacteria > Bacillota > Clostridia > Oscillospirales > CAG-272 > SIG672. Next base: position 28,859 of record JAZOSN010000025.1, on the reverse strand, counting down.
TTCCTGTGCGCCCGGAACGAGCGAGCATCAGAGCGGTCTTGCCGTCGATATAATAGACACTACGTTCAAGGTAGAGCTTACCGAGGATTTTGCATCTACCGAGGCGGGCAGATGGCTTGCGGAGAATTGCACGGACTTCGGCTTCATTCTCAGATTTAAGGAGGATAAAGAGAGCGTGACCGGAATAATCTACGAGCCCTGGCATTTCAGATATGTGGGAAGGTATCACGCGAGAAGCATGAAGGAGCTCGGTATGTGCCTTGAAGAATACGTTGGCTTTCTGAAAAACGAAGGATATTTTGAAGGAAATGCGCCCGGGCGCGATCCTTCGAATATGAAAATAGACCGAAAGAGTCTTGGTGCGGTGTATGAAGAGAGCGGCTTAAAATGAGATTTAAAGCGCAGAAATTAAAAAATATTGTGATTTTTGAGCAAATCGCATAAATATTTGCCTAATATTTTGTAGAAAAATGATATTGCCTTTTTGCAAAAAAAGTGGTATAATTTCTGCGTTGACACGGCCCGTTGGTCAAGCGGTTAAGACGCTAGCCTCTCACGCTGGAAACATGGGTTCGATTCCCGTACGGGTCATAAATAGAAAAACGAGGTCTTATGACCTCGTTTTTCTATTTATCGCCGTGCCGCAAACGGCACGGCGTACGTTAGTACGCATGGGTTCGCATTTTGCGAGTTAGCCGATGGGAGCTTGCTCGCATGAGGCACGAGCAAAAATTCTGCTCAAAGAGCAGATTCCCGTGCGAGGTCTTTGACCTCGTTTTTCTATTTATCGCCGTGCCGCAAACGGCACGGCGTACGTTAGTACGCATGGGTTCGCATTTTGCGAGTTATCCGATGGGAGCTTGTTCGCATGAGGCACGAGCAAAAATTCTGCTCAAAGAGCAGATTCCCGTAAGAGATCTTATGACCTCGTTTTTCTATTTTTCACACATTTTAAGAAAAACAATATCAGATATTTCTTCTATATCGGTGGAAACGATTCTATGGATACCGTGTCGAAGCTCTCGGCAGTCGCGGATAACTTCGACTGGCAGATGAATTTCGTCGGAGTTCCAAAGACTATTGATAACGATCTCGCAGTGACCGATCACACCCCCCCCTGCTACGGCTCGTGCGCAAAATATATCGCAACCGATATTTCGGAAAGCTTCGGCGTAGGAGAGGCGGCGGTGAAGGCGGCTCTTTGCGGAGATAGTAAATGTATGATGTGCATAATCAGAAACGATGGGGAAGAGTATAGCGTCAGCTATAAGCCGTTCGATGTTTCAATGGTTGCAAACCAAATAAAATACGTTCCGAGTGATTTTATAAACGAGGAAGGCAACGGAGTTACCGATAAATGTATCGGATATATGCTCCCGCTTGTAAACGGAGAGGCTCCGTATTACACCAAAAACGGTCTGCCTGAGTTTATCACTCTACCGCTTTAAACTGTCAAATTGCATAACTTAACGAAAAAGAGAAAAGATTGTTTGTAAAAATACACAATCTTTTCTTTTTCTATTGACAAACGGCACATAAAAAATATATAATAAATGTAAGTTCATTTTTACCGTGCCAAAATATAACATAATGCGGTAAACAGAAAGGAAGATTTATTTATGAACAGAGTGTACAATTTTTCAGCAGGACCTTCGATGCTCCCCGTACCCGTGCTTGAAAAGGCAGCATCGGAAATGATGTGTTACGGCGACTCGGGAATGTCCGTAATGGAAATGAGTCACAGATCGCCTGTTTATGAAAAGATAATAGCAGACGCAGAGGCGAAGCTCCGTGAGCTTATGAATATTCCCGACAATTACAAGGTGCTCTTCCTCCAAGGCGGCGCATCGACTCAGTTCGCAGCAGTTCCGCTCAACCTCATCGGCAGAACTGGCAAGGCAGACTACATAGTTTCCGGTCAGTTCTCGGGCAAGGCTTACAAGGAAGCTCAGAAGATGGGCTACGACGTAAAGTGCATCGCAACCTCTAAGGATACCAATTTCGACCGTATCCCCGTCGTTACCAGAGATATGATCTCTCCCGACGCGTCCTACGTTCACATTTGCTTCAATAACACTATTTACGGAACTAAGTACGGTTACATTCCGGATACCGGTGACATTCCGCTCGTAGCAGATATGTCCTCCTGCATCATTTCCGAGCCGGTTGACGTATCGAAGTTCGGAGTGATCTATGCAGGCGCACAGAAGAATATGGCTCCCGCAGGCGTAACTCTCGTTATCGTACGTGAGGACCTTCTCGAGTACGGCGACCCCAAGATGCCCTCTATGCTCGACTGGAAGCTTATGGCTGAAAACGGATCTATGTATAACACTCCTCCTTGCTACTCGATCTACGTTGCAGGACTCGTTTATAACTGGATCCTTGAGCTCGGCGGACTCGACGTTATGAAGGAAAGAAACGAAAAGAAGGCAGCTCTTCTTTACGATTACCTCGACTCTCAGGATTACTATATCGCTCCCGTTCAGAAGGATAGCCGTTCGATGATGAACGTAACCTTCGTTACCGGAAACGAAGAGATCGACAAGAAGTTCCCGAAGGACGCTGCTGCGGCAGGACTTGTAAACCTTAAAGGTCACAGAAGCGTAGGCGGTATGAGAGCGTCCATTTATAACGCTATGCCTTACGAAGGCGTTGCGGCTCTCGTTGAGTTTATGAAGAAATTCGCCGCAGAAAATCCCAAGGCGTAAAACGCGTAACTGAAAGGAAAAAAGAAAATGAGCAATATACTTCTTTTAAATAAGATCGCTAAGGTCGGAACAGATATTTTCGACGATAAATATGCAGTAAGCGATAACTGCGAAAATCCCGATGCAATAATGGTACGTAGCGCGGCTATGCACGATCTGGAGCTCCCTACGAGCGTTAAGGCTATCGCAAGAGCAGGCGCAGGCGTAAACAACATTCCTGTTGAGGAGTGTGCTAAGAAGGGTATCGTAGTATTCAATACTCCCGGAGCAAACGCTAACGGCGTTAAGGAGCTCGCTGTCGCGGCACTCCTTCTTGCTTCGAGAAATATTACCGGCGGTATCGAATGGGTAAAAACTCTTGCAGGTCAGGAGGACGCCGCAAAGGTAGTTGAGAAGAACAAGAGCGCATATGCAGGTATCGAGATCAAGGGTAAGACACTCGGTGTTATCGGTCTTGGCGCTATCGGCGGACTTGTTGCCAACGCAGCAGTTGCACTCGGTATGAACGTTATCGGTTGCGACCCCTTCCTCACTGTTGAAGGCGCGTGGGGACTTTCCAGCTCGGTAAAGAAGGCTGCAAGCTATGACGAGATATTCGAAAAGAGTGATTTCATCTCGGTTCACGTTCCGGCAACCAAGGATACCAAGAATATGTTCTGCGAGGAGTCTTTCGCAAAGATGAAGGACGGAGTTCGCATCATCAACCTTTCGAGAAGCGAGCTTGTAAACAGTACCGATATGATAAAGGCAGTTGCAGATAAGAAGGTCGCTTGCTATGTAACCGACTTCGCAACCCCCGATATTATCGGAGTTAATAACATTATCGTAATTCCTCATCTCGGCGCTTCGACAAACGAATCCGAAGATAACTGTGCGGTAATGGCGGCAAAGCAGCTCGTTGATTATCTTGAAAACGGTAATATTGTAAACAGTGTAAACTATCCGAGTGTAGTAGTTGAGCGCGGCGGACTCAGCAGATGCTGTGTGCTTCACTACAACGTACCCGCAGTCATTTCGGGTGTTTCCTCTGCATTCGCAAACGCCGGAATCAACATCGAGCACTTCAATAACCGCTCGAAGGGCGAATTCGCATATACTATGATAGATTTTGACGCAGAGCTTCCTGCTTCGGTCGTTGAAGAAGTTAAGAATACCGACGGCGTTATCGCGGTCAACGTTATCGCGTAAGATAGAAAAGACACTTAAAATACCGCAGTCACCCGAAAACTGCGGTATTTTTACGTAAGCAAAACAAAGGAGAAAACCGATGCCTATTACCGAAATACTTGAAAAGAACGCGCGGGAATACGCCTCTGACATATGTCTTGTCGAGGTCAACCCCGAGAGAGAGGAAACGAGGAGAGTTACTTGGAGAGAGTACGAGCTCGTCGAAACTACTCAGCCTAAATATTACCGCAGAGAGATAACATGGAGCGTTTTTAACGAAAAGGCTAACAGATTTGCAAACGCGCTTATCGAAAGCGGAATAAAGAAAGGCGATAAGGTTGCTATCCTTCTTATGAACTGCCTCGAATGGCTTCCGATATATTTCGGAATACTCAAAGCAGGCGCTCTTGCCGTTCCGCTCAATTTCAGATATTCTTCGGACGAGATAAAATACTGCCTTGATCTTGCCGACGTCGATCTTCTCGTTTTCGGAAACGAGTTTATCGGACGTATAGAGGAGATCGAGCCTGTTATTCGCAAGAACAGACTTCTCGTATATGCAGGAAGCGGTGTTTGTCCTACTTTTGCAGAGAGCTATGCCGATCTTACTGCCGATCAGTCGAGTATCGCACCTTCTGTTGAGATCAGCGACGACGATTACGGCGCAATCTATTTTTCCTCGGGAACTACGGGATTTCCGAAGGCGATCTTACATAAGCACAGAAGCCTTGTGCACGCTTGTCAGGTTGAGCAAAAGCATCACGGACAGACCAAGGACGACGTTTTTCTCTGTATCCCTCCGCTTTACCATACCGGCGCAAAGATGCACTGGTTCGGTAGCTTCCTTGTGGGAGGCAAGGCGGTGCTTCTGAAAGGAACGCGTCCAGAATACGTTCTCGAAACGGTATCGAAGGAAAAGTGTACGATAGTATGGCTTCTTGTGCCGTGGGCGCAGGATATTCTCAACTCGCTTGACGCGGGAGATATGAAGAAAGAGGATTACTGCCTCGATCAGTGGCGACTTATGCACATCGGCGCTCAGCCTGTACCGAAGAGCCTTATAAATCATTGGCTTGATTATTTCCCGAGTCACGACTACGATACCAACTACGGACTCAGTGAGTCTATCGGACCGGGTTGTGTTCACCTCGGCGTTGGCAATATATCCAAGGTCGGAGCTATCGGAATTCCGGGCTACGGTTGGGAGGTCAAGATAGTTGATCCGGAAGGTAACGAGGTCGAAAAGGGCGGAGTCGGAGAGCTTTGTGTTAAGGGCCCCGGCGTTATGAGTTGCTATTATAAGGACGAAAAGGCAACGAGCGAGGTCCTTCACGACGGCTGGCTCTTTACGGGAGATATGGCTCAGATGGACGAGGACGGCTTTATTTTCCTTGTCGACAGAAAGAAGGACGTTATCATTACCGGCGGAGAAAACCTCTACCCCGTACAGATCGAGGACTTTATCAGCGCTCATCCCGCAGTGCACGACGTTGCGGTCATCGGACTTCCCGACAAGCGTCTTGGAGAGATAGCGACCGCTATCATTCAGATAAAGAAGGGATATACCTGCACCGAGAGCGATATAGAGGAGTTCTGCTCGGCACTTCCGAGATATAAGCGTCCCAAGAAGATAATCTTCGCAGACGTTCCGAGAAATCCGACAGGAAAGATCGAAAAGCCAAAGCTTCGTAAGATCTACGGAGCGGATATGCTCGTATCTCAGCAGAATAATTCGTAATATACTGTCACCCGAAAAAGCAGATGCATTTTCGGGTGTTTTTTTCGGAGTGGGCAAAAGTTGTATTTTAACTGGAAAAATAAAAGTTTTGTGTATTTTTAGGGTGAAACTATTGAATAAAAAAAGGTTGTATGCTATACTAAACAAAAGTATTTCGCAATATAAGGATCAAGAAAAAGAAAGGTAAAAATTTCTATGAAACTTAGCTATAACTACCATAGAGAGCTCGAAACTCTTCACGTAAACTGCGAAAAACCGAGAGCGTACTTCATTCCGTACGCAGATGAAAAGAGCGCACTTTCCGATAACCGTGCAAAGAGTGCAAATTTTATCTCTCTCTGCGGAGATTGGGATTTCAGATATTACGAGTCTGCAAATAACATCGACGATTTCCTCGCCGACGGATTTGCGCCCGACGGCTTTGATAAGATGACCGTTCCGCGCACTTGGCAGAGCGTTATCGATAAGGGCTACGATAAGGCGGCATATATAAACGACGGATACGTTTTCCCGATAGATCCGCCTCATATTCCTACCGATATTCCTTGTGGACTTTACGTAAGAGATCTCTTTGTAGATAAAGAATATCTTAATAAAAAAGACGTATATATCAATTTCGAGGGAGTTGATTCCTGCTTCTATCTCTTTGTAAATGATAAGTTTGCAGGATATAGCACGGTCAGTCACTCGACAAGCGAAATAAATATCACAAAGCTTCTTAAAGCAGGAAGAAACACCTTTAAGGTGCTCGTTCTCAAATGGTGTGTAGGCACTTATCTCGAGGATCAGGATAAGCTCCGTATGTCGGGTATCTTCCGCGAGGTATATCTGCTCGCAAGAGATAAAAATCATATCGAGGATATTTATTTGAAGCCTGTGCTTTCCGAAGATTACAACGAGGCAAATATCACCGTTGAGCTTACCGCACCAAAGGCACTTGCTTATGAATATAAGCTCTTTGATCCCGATATGAACGAGGTCGCATCGGGTAAGGGTAAGACCGATAAGAACGAGGTTGTTTCCGTTTCGGCTCCCAAGCTTTGGAGCGACGAGATCCCGAACCTCTATACTCTCGTTATTATCTGCGGTAGCGAATATATTTCGCTTCCTGTGGGACTTCGTGAGTTTAAGATAGTCGGAAAGGTTATCTACATAAACGGCAAGAAGGTTAAGGCAAGAGGCGTAAACCGCCACGATAGCCACCCGTATCTCGGATATGCAACTCCCGAGGATCATATGTGGCGCGACCTTTGCATTATGAAGGCGCATAACGTCAATATGGTACGTACAAGCCACTATCCGTCCGATCCGAGATTCGTAACAATGTGCGATAAGATCGGTATGTACGTCTGTGACGAAACCGATATGGAAACACACGGAATGGGTAAGATCCAACATTGGGAAGGACTTACGGATAGTGCTGAGTGGACTCATATGTTCCTTGACAGAGTCGAGAGAATGTTCGAGCGTGATAAGAACCACGCATCTGTTCTTATGTGGTCGCTCGGAAATGAGTCGGGCGTTGGTGATAACCAGATAAAGATGTATGAGTTCGTGCACTCGAGAATGCCCGAGGCAATCGTTCACTGCGAGGATCCCTGCCGTCAGCATCTTTTCGATAAGCCCGATCCCCGTGTACGTAAGGCGCCCGGAGATTTCCATAAATATACAGACGTTTTCAGTGTTATGTATAAGCCCTTTGATATGTGCACCGAGCTTTCCTCCGATCCGGAAAAGCTCGATATTCCGTACTTCCAGTGCGAATATTCTCACGCTATGGGAAATAGCCCCGGAGATCTTAAAGACTACTGGGATATTGTCTATGCAAATGACGGATTTTTCGGCGGTTGTATCTGGGAGTTTTCCGATCACTCGGTAGCATACGGTGAAAACAGATATGCAGATCCCGAGTTCCTTTACGGCGGTGACTTCGACGAGCCGCTTTACCGTCATTCAAGCAACTTCTGTCTTGACGGACTCGTATATCCCGACAGAAGAGTTTCTACCGGTATGCTCGAGCACAAGAACGTAGTAAAGCCCTTCGCGGTGGTCTGTGACGATGTTTTCAGCGGAAAGTTCTCGATCCTCAGCCGCAGAGAGTTCAAAAACCTCTCGGATTGCGATATTTTCTGGAAGCTCGAACAGAGAGGAAGAATAGTAAAGCAGGGAAGAATTGCATCTCCCGATATTGCTCCGCGCGAAACCAAAGAGTTTGAGATCGACATTTCGGGTGTTGATAAGACATTCGGAGGCGCACTTACCGTTTCGCTCAGAAATATCGACGCTACTCCTTGGGCGCAGGCGGGATACGAGATCGGCTTTGAGCAGTTCTGCGTAGCCGAGAGCACCGAAAAGGCTCCTCTTCTTGCCAAGGCAAACGGCAAGCTTGAAGTGAGTGAAAACGATAACATAATAAAGATAATTGACAAAAAGACGGTATATACCTTTGATAAGATAAGCTCACTCCTTTCTTCGATCGTCGATAACGGAAGAGAAATGCTCGCATCTCCCGTTACTCCCACAGTATGGAGAGCGCCTACCGATAACGACAGAAGAATCAGGATCAAATGGACTGAGGCGGGATATGACAGCGCTATTATTACAAGACATTCGCTCTCGCTCGTTTCTTCGGACTCCGATAAGGTGGTTCTTGAAAGCTGTATAGTTATGGGCGGAGAGGTACTCAGAGCACCCTTTATCAGAATGAATATTACTTACACCGTATGTGCAGGTGAAGGTCTTGTAGTAGATACCAAGGCAGAGCGTCTTAACATTCAGGTTGAAAAGTCCGGTCCTATGCTTCCGAGATTCGGATTTGAGTTCAAGATGCCCGAGGAAAACGAAAGACTCGTTTATTTCGGACGCGGACCCGTTGAGAGCTATATCGATAAGCGTTGGGCGTCGAGTCAGGGACTTTACGAAACGAGCGTTAACGACCATTTCGAGCATTACATAAAGCCTCAGGAGAATATGGCGCATACAGATACCGAGTGGGCAAGCGTTTCGAACCTTTCAGGACACGGACTGTCCGCTATATCGACGGGCAAGCCGTTCAGCTTCAACTGCTCGCATTACAGCTCAAAGCAGCTTACAAATACCGCGCACGATCATCAGCTCAAAGCACTTAAAGAGACGGTCGTTAATATTGACTATCGACATTCGGGAATAGGTTCTGCTTCCTGCGGACCTGAGCTTGATCCCAAATATCGCCTGAACGAAAAGAATATAAGCTTCTCGTTCAGACTCAGACCGACGTTTGTAAACGATGACGATCTCTTTGATGAAATCGGAAGAAAATTCTAAGGAGAACTTAAAATGAGACTTTCGTATAATGAGATAAAAAATATCGCCTTTGGCGCAGTTTCGGTAAAGGAAACCGAGCAGGGAATACGCTTTACACACTGTACCGATAAGCAGATAGAAGCGTGGACAGCTCTTGCCCCCGTACTCGGAGATAGAGCGTCGCTCGCTACCGGGGTTTGCCTTGATTTTTATACAAATTCCAAAACTGTTGCTTTTGACGCTATCGGTGGTGTCCACGGCAGATACGAGATATACGTAAACGGACTTTTTGCCGAGCAGTATATCATTGATAAGCTCCACGAAAATAACGAAACGGTAAAATTCAACGTCGAGGGCGGAGAAGAGAACAGAATAACGATCGTTTTTCCCTGTCACGATACGCTCGGAATACTCAAATATCTCGAGCTTGACGACGGCGCGACGCTCAGACCTTATAAGTACGGTATGAAGATGCTCTTTATCGGTGACTCGATCACTCAGGGTTGGGCAACCTCCCGCGATAGCCTCGCATATGCTCCCAGAGTAGCAAGATTTTTTGATGCAGAAATGTTAAACCAGGGTGTTGGCGGAGGATTTTATCACGAAAGTACATTTGATAGCCTTAGTTTCGATCCTGACGTAGTTATCATAGCGTACGGTACTAACGATAGCGGATGGTATCCTACGGTGAAAGAGATGCAGGATCACGCGCATAAATTCCTCGCACTTATAAAGGAAGAATATGAAGGCAAAAACACAAAGATAGTCCTTCTTTCTCCGATATGGCGTCTTGAAGTTACGGGCGAGAGATGGCAGAGATACCTCGGATGCTGCAAGGCAGTAAGGGAAGAGGCTGAAAAGTACGGATTTTACTTTGTGGACGGACATACTCTCGTGCCAAGGCATATTTCGTTCTTTGCCGATAAGGGACTTCACCCCAACGAGCAGGGATTCAGTCTGTACGCCGAAAATCTTATCGCAGAGCTTGTAAAGATAATATAAATAGAAGCTTCGGGGGGACTTTTTTAAAGTCCCCCGAAAAAAGAAAAAAGGAAAAAATATGATATATAACGGACGTCCCGAAAACGAAAAGGGAAGACTTCAAAAGGAAATAAGATCTTACGATTTTCTCGATAGCCTCGGAGTAAAATATACCCGTGTCGATCACGAGGCGGCGATGTCGATGGAAGCCTGCCGCGAGGTGGACGAAAAGCTCGGAACGACGATATGTAAAAATCTTTTTCTCTGCAACAGACAAAAGACCGAGTTTTATCTTCTTATGATGCCCGGCTATAAGAGCTTTAAGACGAGCATTATCTCTTCGCAGATCGGCTCGTCGAGGCTTTCGTTCGGAACACCCGAGGATCTCGAAAAACTGCTCGATCTCACTCCCGGCTCGGTGAGTATTCTCGGACTTGTTTACGACAAAGAAAATAAGGTCAAGCTGCTCGTTGAAGAAGAGGTGCTTTCGGGCGATTACGTCGGTTGTCACCCGTGTATAAATACGACGAGTCTTCGCATTCGGACCGAGGATCTGAGAGATAAGATCATACCCGCTCTCGGCAATAGTATGCAGATAGTAAAACTGCCGTAATTTTTGAAAAAAAGTTAAAAAAATTGCAAAAAGGTCTTGCAAAATGATTTTTAATGTGATATAATGAATCCCGCAGTGCAAAAGCGCAAATAAATATGTACAGTATGCATCATGGAGAGGTATCGAAGTGGTCATAACGGGGCTGACTCGAAATCAGTTTGTGGGCAACCACACGTGGGTTCGAATCCCACCCTCTCCGTAAAACGAAAAGAGAGCCAAACGGCTCTCTTTTTCGTTTTACGAAAAAGCTTTGCGATGAAAAAACCTGCAAAACGCCGAAGGCGATTTTGCCATAGCGGGAGGAAAGAGAAGCGAGAGAAAACAGAGCACGACGCCCGCGTTGGGTTCAGAATCCCACCCTCTCCGCCAAATAAGAAACAGTAGATTGATACAATCGTATCGACCTACTGTTTTCTTTTTATCGTTAAAAATTGACCGAAAGTCCTTGGTATACAAGGGCTTTTTTGCTTTGTTGGAGCATTTTGATATATGCGGTGCCTATATCTTGTGCCTCGGATTCCCCAAAATACAGGAAAGCACTACTCCCTGTCAAGGTGTAGTGCCTTCCTATCGTTAAAAGACAGCTATTCGTTAAATTACTGTTATAAAGATGCTATTTTCTTTTCTATCTTCTTAATAACCTCAACAAACTCCGCATCGCTCTTTCCGGTTGGATCGGGCAAGCCCCAGTTGTTATCGAACTCTCTGCCGATGAACGGACAGCCAACGTCGCAACCCATAGAGATAGCAATATCGGGAGATGGGATTTTATCAAAGGTTTTGCTGTATTGTGTATGCTCCATATCAATACCGTAAAGCTGTTTCATCAGCCGTACTGCATCCTGATTGATCTGCGGTTTTGTTTCCGTGCCTGCCGAGTAAAAGTCAAACTCATCACCACGTAAGTGCTTTCCGAGAGCTTCTGCAATCTGACTTCGACAGGAATTGTGCACACAGATAAAGGCTATCTTCTTTTTCATTTGAACGGACACCTCGCACCGATACATTGATTATTCTGTTCCGAGTGAATACATTTGATTTCGCTAAGCTCCATTTCAACGCCCAGACGCTCTTTTGCAAATTCCACGGCTTTGATGATAGAAAGATATGAATCACGCTTACAGCACCGCGGACCGCCAACCTCACCGATCGCACCGAGAGCGGTGGAGGTCATTTTATTGGAGAGTCCCCACGCTTCATTTGCAAGCGGAGTCGAGCCGGTAATAATAGACACAAACATTCCCGCACTCACGCCTGCACCGCAAGCACCCCAAAATCCGCAGGCTCCGCCGGGAACCTTTTTGCCCCGCGCTTGCATTTCGGGCAAGGCTTTTGGCAGATCGATATCACCGCCCGCGTTCTTATAGGCGGTCAGAAGTGCCGAGCCTACCATAACGTGATGCTCGGGCCCGTGCATATGGCAAAACGGCAGAGCCATCATCCTTTGAATGATCTCGATGGGGTTCTTCGACTTTTCCGAAAGGCACAGACCGATAATGCTGTCCATTCCTCCGGTGTGGCATTCGTTGCACACGTAGTGACCGTTACGGCATATGGTATTGCTGTTTTCTTTTTTGTAGCAGACGGCACATTCCATCTGCTGTTCGGTTTCCAAATATTCAAGCGGCGCACCGCAAATCAAACATTCATCTTTCATACTTGTATCGTTCATCCTTTATCTTTTCGGCATCCGCAATCGGCGGACGTCAGTTCCTTTAGCAACTCCTCTGCAATCTTCGCTCCCTCACTTGAGATAGAATAGTGCATCCACTTGCCTTCCTTGCGCCCAATCACAATACCGGAATCGCAAAGAATTTTCATATGGTGGGACAACGTAGGCTGGGTAACGTTCAGCTCTTCAAGCAGCTTGCAGGCGCACTTTTCACCGCTTCTGAGCATCTTCAAAATGCAGATTCGGTTTTCATCGCAAAAAGCTTTGAAGATCAACGCCGTTTTTCTTTCGTCCATCAAGGCACCTCCCATAGACGTTTATCTATGTATAGTATAGCAGATATATAGATAATTGTCAATATGTCTGAGGGCTTTTCGCGTACTGTAATACAAGAAAACCGAAAGTCCTGAGATAATCAAAAAGAAAAAGGCAAAACCAAATGATTTTGCCCTTGTTTATCATACATTAAAATTTAATATCATTTTTTCGGGTGCTTCTGTGTGAATAGGAATAATCTCGTCGGGATTAACTGTTTTCACTAATTTCTTGATTGACTCATAATCCGCGTGTCCGCTTGTATGCAGAGTCACGATTTTAAGACCAAGCTGTTCGCATTCAGAAAGGAAACGCTTCATATCATCGGTTTCTCGATATCCACTCCAAAAGGAATACACCAACAAACCGTTTTCGAATGACATTAGCTTTGAAAGACCTTTCATATATCGGAGCATTGAGGTTCTGACACACATAGCAAAAGATGTTTTAGCAATTCTATCTTTTCCCATTCTATGTGCGTATTTTTTCAGTCCTTCATAGCGTGAACCTGAGGTAATAAATGTATATACATCATCAAATGCAGGGTTAGGGATACTGCCGCCTACCGCTGACGTTATATCCGCCATATAAAGCTCTTGCAAAAATGTTCTTCCGCTTCTTTTTGACGCACGGTACATTGTAACGATACGGTCAATATTCATAGAGGATTGCAGAATGAAAACAGGGCCTTTATTATCACGAAACAGCTCTACCGCTTGTTTTTCAAGCTCTTGTTCACTTACGGCAATATAGTTTTCTCGAGAGAGGGTTGTTCCTTCGCATATAAGCTTATCAACCTTTTTGGGAAGCTGGGACAGTAACCAATCATAAGATTTTCTGCCGTTGCCTCTAAAATCTCCGGTATAAAGAATTGTTTCTCCGTCCGCTTCACAAAGCAGCATATAACTGTCAAAAGCAGAATGGTCACAGAGATAGGGAGTAACGGAAATATCGCCCACAACAATCTTTTTCTTATGTTCTAAAAAGCCATACGGTGTAATTGTTGGCACTCGCTTGTAAGCATCCGATGCCTGAATGATTTTTGCACTTTTCTCACCTATATACAGGTGAATGTCTTTGTGAATGTGATAAGCAAGTCCAAGGTGATCGCCGTGATAATGAGAAATAAAAACAGCGTCATATCCCTTATAATCAAATAAGCCTTTGATATTGGGAAGTGTTTTATTCTTTTCATCATCAAGTTCAAGACCGATATCAAGCAGTATTTTCGTTTTTTCGGTGGATATCTCAACGATATTTCCACCGATTTGATTTTGACCTCTTATTATGTTAATCTTCATATGTAAATGCATCTTTTGAACGAGTTAAATCTATCTTATATTCATCTTTGTAAGTCATCAAAACACTTGCAGGAACAGAACCGTTCATTTTTTTAACTTCGTTTGAAAGACTTTGACTTCTTGGATTATAGTTTGCTAGCAAGAATAAAATCTCTACGCTTTTGATATCCGATTTTTGAATTGATATATCCGTCAGTCCGAGTGCCTTTTTTGCCTCGGAAATATGGAGAATGGAATTTATTATTTCTTCAAGCAACTTTGGATTGTTTAGTACTTCGCAGATGTCAGAATAATGCTTTGATATTCCAGCACCTCCGCCTATTGCACCTGTGCCGTATTTGTTTTCTACGATATAGAGCTTTCCTCCGGAAAACAGGAGCATATCGAGCCGCATACAACGTCCGATTTGATATTCGATATCTATAATTTCAGGATTATTTACAAGCAGCTGATGTTGATAATCACGTTCCTTCTTTGGGTGCTCGCAAAACCAAACGTCCATTTCCTGCATCATCAAATCAAAATGCTTTTTGTAGGATTCGATATCGTTGCTTTTCAAGTTTTCAAACAACGCCAGATTATCGCTATGTCCTTTATGCTTGCAATACTTTGCATCGAAGTGGAATGAATAACCTTTTGATTTTTGAGCTATTTTGAGTAGGTTTCCGCCTTTATAATAAATATTGATATATCCGTTTCGTACTTCAAGGCTTAATTCGTTTCTATGGCTTTTTACCTGTTTGAGGAAAAACGCCAATTCGCCGCAAAGCAAATCATCTATAAAGCAAGAATTTATGTACCTCATCATACACCTCCGAGCATACTGATAGATAAAGTATACCATATCTGAATTGGAATTTCAATATGGTGAAAGCATACGTTTTGTTAATAGGAACGGAAGGGAATAGCTCACGATGTTCGCGTTGGGTTCAGAATCCCACGCCAAAGAGAGCCAAACGGCTCTCTTTGGCGTTTTACGAAAAAGCTTTGCGATGAAGAACCCTGCAAATCTGAGGGTGGTCTTTTGACAGTTACTTTTCGGATTTTTTGAGAAACTCTCTTATCTTGAAATCCTCGCCGCGCTTTGCTTTGCAGCGGTTGGGAAAATGCTTGTATACTACGAGTGCTCCCATAACGGCGGCTATGATGAACGAAGCGACGTCCTGAGTGCGAAGACCGTACAAAACAGGGAAGAGCGAGCCTGCCGAGAAGGGCATAACGTAGCTGTAATTCACGATCAGCATAAGTGTCAGTCCGAGCGTGAGCAAAAAGAGAAATACTACGGGATCAATTGCAAGCACAAGACCGCCGAAGGACGCGAGTCCCTTTCCGCCCTTGAATTTGAGATAAAAGGGAAACATATGTCCGAGTACGGCACCGACTCCTGCGAGAATTCCTGCAAGCGTTGCGGTGGGGTTTATCCATTTTGCGATATATACCGCAAGCACCGCCTTGAAAAAGTCAAGGAGCATAACGAGAGCTCCGAGCACCTTTCCGAAATGAATCATAGTATTCGTGGCACCGAGGTTGCCCGTACCCGTTCCTCTTATGTCTTTTTTCTTGATCTTGGAGATTATCAGAGCGGGATTTACACACCCGATAAGATAACCGAGGATCATACAAAATAAAATTTTCATATTTAAGCTTCCTTACAGATTGTTAACATCGGTTTATCAATTATACTCTATTAGTATAACGCTTTTTTGAAAAAAATGCAACTTTAATGTTAATGTTTGTAAGTTGTAGCGACAAGGAGTACCCTCAAACAGGTACTCCTGAATTTTTACTTGTTCTTTGCCGCGTCAATGCGCTTCTCAGCTTTACGCGCTTATTTTAGATCTCTTTTGTTTGAGCTTTGATAAAAAATGTTTAAGAAATGTTAATCTGAAAAAAGTTAAAAAATAAAGGACTGCATTCAAGCAGTCCTTAAAATCAGTATCCGAATTTCTTTCTTTTTATTATCATAAAAATTACCGACACCGCTACCGCCATAGCTTCCGCGACGATAATAGACATCCATATTCCGTCTACCTCCCAGATAAGTGGAAGAAGCATTACCGCCGCTATCTGAAAGACGAGAGTTCTCAGAAAAGAGATCAGAGCAGAGGTAAGACCGTCACTGAGCGCCGTGAAAAAGCCTGAGCTGAATATCGCAAATCCTGCGAACAGGAATGAGAATGAGAATATCGTAAATCCTCGTACCGTAAGGCTGTGCAGAGCCTCGTCGTATCCAACGAAAATATCGGTCAGAGGTCTTGTCAGGGCTATCGCGAGAAGGAGCATACAAACCGATAAAACAGATATTATGCCTACGCTTTTTCCGAGAATTCCTTTGAGCTCTTTCTTGTTTCCCGCTCCGTAGTGATATCCGATTATGGGAGATGTTCCTATCGAATATCCTATAAACATAGCAAGAAACACGAAATTTACGTACATTATGACTCCGTAAGCGGCAATTCCGTTTTCTTCCGCGTATTTTAAAAGCTGTACGTTGTAGAGCATAGAAACGAGCGACATCGAGATATTGCTCATAAGCTCGGACGAGCCGTTGGTGCAGGTCACAAGAAGTGCCTGTGTGTCAAAAGACGCCCTTGTGAGTCTTAACAGACTGTCGTTCTTGCGCGCGAAATATATTATGGGAAGAACTCCGCCCACAACCTGACTCATAGCGGTCGCAAGCGCCGCACCGACAAGACCGAGCGGAAAGACGGCAACGAGCAGAGCGTCGAGTATCATATTTGTAAATCCCGAGAGCAGGGTGGCGATAAGTCCGAGAGTGGGCTTTTCGGCAGTCACGAAGAAGCTCTGGAATTCCATTTGGAGAATATAAGCAGGGAGCGCGAGCAGGATAACTCTGCCGTATATAACACAGTCGTCAAGCAGTCTGCCTTCCGCACCGAGCGCAGATGCAAGTGTGCGGAGAAATATCTGTCCCAAGACCGCGATAATAATACCGATGACAAGAGAAGTATAGACGATAAGAGAAAAGGTTTTGTTTGCTTTTTCCTCATCGCCTTCGCCCATCAGTCTTGAAACGAGAGCGCTTCCTCCCGTGCCGAACATAAATCCGACAGTTCCGAGGATCATCAAAAACGGCATTATAAAATTGACCGCCGCGAACGGCGTTTTTCCGACGAAATTCGATACGAAATATCCGTCAACCACTCCATAGATCGAGGTGAAGATCATCATAATTATCGACGGAAGGGTAAATCTCAGAAGCCGTTTTACCGTGAAATGGTCGGATAACTGGATCTTCGGTGCAGATTTTGAAAAGCTCATAGATGTCGTCCTTTTTAAAGATCTTTTACTATGCAGAGCGACCTTCGAAGGCATCACTCAGATAAGAGTACAGATGCTCGAAGTCCGATGCCGAGAAAAGATATACCATCTCGGAAAACTCGCCATCGCCGTTTTCGACGAGCAGATATATAAATTCTTCGGTTTCTCCGAGTCCGAATTTGTAGGATACGGTGTTTCCCGAATGGGTGATATAAACGCTTATTGCTTCATTCCCGTCAAGACCGTAGATACCGAATTTTTCAGATCCGAAATCAACGCATCTCGTCAGCTCTATCGAGCAAAGTGAGGATATAAGGCGCGAGGTGTCACTGTTTTCGACTCCGTCGGGAGTAAGTGCTTTACTGTAAGCACCGCAGAGTATTTTTACCTCTTCGACGTAAACATCATAAAGCGTTTCGAGCGTGTCGGTCGAGAGAAAATCAAAAACGTCGTGCGAGAAGCTTTCAACGTACGAGCCTTCGACCAGCCAGACCTTGCCCGAGCCCTTTTCGGTCATATAGTAAAATCCCTTTGACTTTATCATATCTCCGAAAAGATAGACCTTTTCGCTCTTTTCGGTGCTTAGTCTGAGCGTGTAGGACGCCTTGTCAAGACCGTATTCTGACAGAGCTTCGCCGTCTGCCGAGTCGCTTATCAGCTTTGTTGCGACAAAGAGCTCGACATCTTCGAGCCGCGCTTCAATAAACGCCGTGTTTACGGGAAGAGTTTTGCTTTCCGAATATCTCCATACTCCGTTTTTATCCTTTTCAAATGACAGATCGTACTGGCCGCCGGTAAAGGAAAAGCCTGTTATGCTGTCGACGTCATTCTGATCTATATAGATATAAGAGTCGTCCGAGTCGTCAGACTCTTTTTCGTTTTCGGGAAATGAGGTTATTATAAAATAGGTCGCAAAAAGCGAGATGCAGAGTATAAGCGAAATAAGAAGAAATGTCTGTTTTTTCAAGCTTACGCCTTCTTTCTGCTTCTTACTTTTGCAAATCCGACTATGAGAAATACGCTCGGTATCACCGCAATAAGAACTATCGCCCAGAAGCTCGCCTGAGATGAGGAAATTGTCATAACGTCCTGCTCAACGACCTTCGATGCGAATACCACGCTGTGCTTCTCGCAAAGCGATGAGAGAATTGCAGTGAAATGAATATAGTTTCCGCCGCCGACCATCTCGTCGTCCTCGTCACTGAGCATATAAGGGCAGGCGAACCATACGACCTCACCGCCGTCCTTTGCGAGTGCCGATACTGCCAGTGAGTACTGAGCCGCTTCGCTCTTTGTGCCTTCTTCATCGGTTATATAGTACGCCTTGTCGGTCGTTTGAAGCAGATCTGTATATGTTATATCTGTAAGCTCTGCGTTTTTGTTTATAGCGTGAGCCGAAGATGCAAGGAAATAGTAGTGCTCGACTCCGTAGAGTGCTTCGAGCGCACCCGGATCGGGAAGAATAAAGTTCTCGTAAGCAGGGTAGTGGTAGGACGAGTCTGCCTCGTAAAGCTCGCTGTTTTCTGCCGAAAGACCGTATTTTTCAAGAACTTTTGCTAAGTTTTTGAGCGACTTTACCTTCGTGTGAGATGTTATGACGAAGAGCTTTCCGCCGTCTGAAAGATACTTTTCAAGACGCTCCGCTTCTGTTTCGCTAAGGTCTGTTATAGGAGAATTCATAACGATAATTCCGGTGTCACTCGGAATATCCTGCGCGAGCGTTATGCCGTCACAGGGAAGATTTGAAAGCTCGAGAAGCTCTGCGAGCGAGTCGGATACTGCGCTCTCGCCGTGCATGGTGGTAAAATAGACCTTGGGGAGCTTTTCGGGATCGCTCAGAACGTAGTCGATTGCCGAAATTATCACGGTTTCGCCGTTGAATTTCGTGTCGTAATAAGCGTATCCGCTACTGAAATATTCACTGAGCGAGGTGTATACCGATACGAACTCGCGGTAAGAGTATTCGCCGTAGGAAACGAAGGACTCGCTTTCGGTGTCAACGACGAAAGCCTCGTAGCTATACAGATTTTCGGGTGAAATTATTTTTACCGATCCGTATTTTTTGCCAAGCACTATTATAGTGTTGTCGCTAAAATCGTCGGGCGACTCGCCTGTCAGATTTTCAATAAAGGTGCGCTTTACCGTCGGATCGACCGTTTCAAGCGATATGCGTGCGTCAAGCGCCGAAAGTCGGGATAAAAATTCACTTATAGAAGTATCCTCGGTGCCGGACTCGGCAACGAGATAAAGCGAAATTTCACTGTCAAGTGCACTTTCAAGGTATTTTTTAGCTTCGTCCGAAACCTCGGAAAGCTTTTCTGTCGAGAGGTCGATCTTTTTTACACCGTCGGGAATAAGAGAGAAGAGAAGATTAACGGCTATCGCAATAAGCAGAACCACTGCAACCGTGATAACGCCGTATACTCCGTATGAGCTGCTGTTTTGTTTTTTGTTCACGTTCGGCACCTCCTTACCCGAGCCTTGCTTTTTCCGCCGACTGATGGGCGAAAAATACGAAGATGAACGCTACCGTTATAAAGTAGAGTATCGATGAAAGATCAAGGATAGCCGACGATGCGAATGTTTCAAAGCGCTCGGTTACCGAAAGTGTGGAAAACACCTTGTTTACCGCACCTTCGAGCCATTCTGCTTTAAGAAAATAGATCGCAAGAAGGATAATTTCCGAGATAAACAGAAATGCAAAGGTGAATACCTGATTTGCCGAAAGGCGGTAGATAACGACCGAGAGAAGCAGTATAACCACCGTGAAAACTATGAGAGCTCCGAGTGAGGTCGCAGGCAGGAGCATAGTGAGAGTCGGCATAAAATAGATAAGAAGCATAGCTCCGAAGCAGAGCAGTGCGGATATTACGGTGTTGTCGGTGAGTGATGAGATAAAAAGTCCGACCGCGGCAAGAGCACAACCGCAGAGAAAGAGCGCGAGTGTGCCGGACATGGCGGCAAGAAGATTTATCCTTCCGTAAAGTGAAAGTATGAGAGTGTATGAGAATATTATCGCCGTCGGAATAAGGATCATCGTGATAACGGCAAAATATTTTCCGAGAATATAGTCGGTGGTGCTGAGAGGAAGCGAGCGCAGAAGAGTATCGGTCTTTGCTCTCTTTTCCTCTGACATTATTTTCATAGTAAGTATCGGTATTGCGAACAGATAGACGAGTACGGTAGTTCCGTAGGAGCTCTCAATAGCCGAGCTACCCGCAAAGAGATTCATTACCGTAACGAAAATTCCTGCAAACAAAAGAAAAAATGCAATAGCTATATATCCGGTCATATTACCGAAAAAGCTTTTCATTTCGCGCTTGTAAACGGCGAGCATATCTGAAAGTCCTTTCTTTTTTGTGTTATTTGCGGCCGAAAAGCGGCTTGTAGCCGTCGTCGTCAGAGTCGCTGTCGTCGTCAGAGTCGTCCCGTGCGATTCCTGCGGCGTTCATAAGGAAAGCTTTGAAGGAAGGCAACTTTTCGTCGCTTTCTTTTTCGTCGTCTTCGTCCTCGGGGTAAAGTGCGACGTCGTTTTCGGTTGCTTTAAGGAAGAGGTCTTCAAGCGTTTCCTTGCAGTAGTTCATTGAAACTATTGCCGTTTTTGCGCCGGCGAATGCGAAGAATATCTCCTCGCGAATATCTCGGTCCTTCGGGCACTCGATGGATATTTCGCAAATTCCGTTTTCGAGTTCTTCAAGAGATATTTTGCCGAGCCCTCCGACCTTTTTTAAAATATCGACCGCCTGCTTTGCGGACGCCCTTACAGCTACGTTAAGCTTGTCAGGTCCGACGAAGCTTCGGTGCAGATTTTCAAGACTGTCGCAGGCGACGATCTCGCCCGATGCGATTATTATGATCCTGTCGCATACCTCGGCGATCTCACTGAGAATATGGCTTGAAATTATCAGAGTGTGATCCTTGCCGAGCTCGGATATAAGCTCGCGTATCTCGATTATCTGACGGGGATCAAGTCCGACCGTCGGCTCGTCGAGAATGATTATTTCGGGATCTCCAACCATAGCCTGAGCTATTCCGACTCTCTGGCGGTATCCCTTGGAAAGATTTTTTATAAGACGGTCGGCAACGCCTGATATACGGGTTTTCTCCATTATATCCTCGACGTGAGAGGCGGCGTTTTTCTTTACGCGTCTTGCTTTCGCGATAAATGAAAGATATTCACGCGGAGTCATATCGACGTAAAGCGGAGGTATCTCGGGCAGATAGCCAATAAGAGCCTTCGCTTTCTCGGGTTCGGTCGCAATATCAAATCCGCCTATTCTGATGCTTCCCGACGTGGGAGCAAGACAACCGGTGATCATATTCATAGTAGTCGATTTTCCTGCTCCGTTTGCACCGAGCAGACCGTATATATGACCGTCCTCGACGCTAAGGGAAACGTTATTTACCGCAACGAGATCTCCGTAGCGCTTGGTAAGATTTTTTATTTGTATCAAAGCTTTAAAGGCTCCTTTCGTAGGTGTTTGCCTATATATAAAGATTTTAAAACAAAATTGTGAATAATATGTGTTTGGAAGTGAGGCGCATAAAGGATTTTTGTGAACTAACTGTAAATATTTACTAAATCACCTTTATTTGCCGAAATAAGTCGTTATAATGAAAAAAAGGGTTTTTCGATTTTTTGGCGTATATTATATAGTGTAAATATCGGTTTGCCTAAATTTTGCGGGAGGAAAGACTATGAAAGCGATAAAACTCATACTTGATACCGACGTTGGCAGTGACTGCGACGATATGATGGCAATATCTTATATGATTGCCGCAGAGAGAAAAGGACTTGTCGATCCCATTGCAATAACGATTTCCCACCCGTCGGATCACGCGGCGGCAGCAGTACGCGGACTTTACCGCTCGTACGGAGCCGAGGTCCCCGTTATGGGACAGATGTCAAAGGAAAATCAAAGAGGCGATCGCTACGCCGATAAGATATACGAAAAATTCGGCATGGAAAGCGACCTTGCACCCGTAGGCGATGCTCTCACTCTTCTGAGAAAAACGCTCGCTGAGTCGGACGGTGACGTCACGCTCTGCGCTATCGGACCTCTTAACAATATGGCAGATCTGCTTGAAAGTAAGCCGGACGATATAAGCCCGCTTTCCGGTGTCGAGCTCGTAAAACAAAAGTGCAGTAAGGTCGTGCTTATGGCGGGCGGATTTGTTCCCGAAGAGGACGGAAAGAACCGCCCCGAATGGAACGTAAAGGTCTGCACCGAAAGCTCGCAGAGATTTTTCGAGCTCTGTGAAAACGATATATATATGCTTCCTTGGGAAGCGGCGCATACGATGATAACAGGTAAACGTGCGGTCAAGGAGCTTGGAGATTCCACTCCGCTCACCCTGTCGTTTCTTAATTTTTACGGCTCTGAGGGACGCTCGTCCTGGGATCCTGCGACGCTGCTCTGGGCGATAGAGGGAAGCAGAGATCTTTTCACGCTCAGTGAAGCGGGAACAGTTAAGGTGGACGAGGTCGCAAGAACCGATTTCACCCCCGACGAAAAGGGCAACTGCCGCATTATAGGAATAAATCAGCTTGAAAACGAGAGCTTTACAGAGGCTCAGGCGAGAGTCGCAGAATATATCGACTCTGCCGTTTATCCGATGCTCGGAATTTGAAATAGATTTTAAAATACAGACGAAAGGAGAAAGATATGGCGATAGAGCAGGCTACTATTGAAGAGATAAAGTTCAGAAATAATATCGAGGACGTTATATCACAGTACGTTACCTTGAAGCGCGCAGGCTCGAATCTCGTCGGTCTTTGTCCCTTTCACAGTGAAAAATCTCCGTCGTTTACCGTTTTTTCGGGAGAAGGAAGCTTCTACTGCTTCGGTTGCGGCGCGGGAGGCGACGTTATTACCTTCGTCAGAAAGGCGGAAAATCTCGATTACCGCTCGGCACTTGAATTCCTCGCAAGACGCGTTGGAATTACCATAAACGAGAGCTCGCTCGACAGAAAAGAAGCCGAGCGCAGAGAGCGCACGCTCGAAATGAATAAGCTTGCGGCTCGCTTCTTCCACGAAAAGCTTATGTCCCCCGAGGGCAGAGAAGGATATGAATATCTGACAAAGAAAAGAGGTCTTTCAAACTCGCATATAAGACACTTCGGACTGGGATTTGCTCCAAACAGCTTCGGAGCACTTACCGATCTGCTCAGATCAAAGGGCTTCAAGGATCACGAAATGGCGTCCGCATTTCTTTGCGGAGTGAGTCAGAAAACAGGCAGACCGTACGATTATTTCAGAAACAGAGTCATTTTCCCGATACTCAGTACGTCGGGTGACGTTATCGCGTTTGGCGGACGTGTTATGGACGACTCCAAGCCTAAATATCTGAACTCGTCGGATACTCCCGCATTCAAAAAGAGCAGAAACCTTTTTGCGATGAATTTCGCTAAGAATTACTGCTCTGAGCAGATAATCCTTTGTGAGGGATATATGGACGTTATCGCGCTTCACTGTGCGGGATTTACAAACGCCGTTGCAACGCTCGGCACGGCTATCACTCCCGAGCACGCGAGAATGCTCAAAAGATATACGAAAAAGGTCGTGATCTCTTACGATAGCGACGATGCCGGACAAAACGCGGCGGATAAGGCGTTCAGACTTCTCGGAGAAGTCGGCGTTGAAACGAAAATACTCCGTATGAACGGCGCAAAGGATCCGGACGAATACATAAAGAAATACGGTTCGGAGAGCTTCCGTAAGCTTATTGAGGGCTCGCAGACCGAGTTTGATTATAAATTTGCAAAGATACTGCAAAAGTACGATTTTTCGATAACAGGCGAAAAGATCAAGGCGCTTGACGACTGTGAAAAGCTGATAGCGCAGACTCAGTCGGCGGCTCAGAGAGATATTTATATCTACGACGTTGCTCCAAAGCTCGGTATCACGCCCGACGCTATGAAAAGAGATATTGAAAGGCTTATCTCTATGCGCCGCAGAATAAATGCAAGGGAAGAGTCCAAGAAGATAATGACCGCAAGCGAGGGCTACGGTGACAGAGTCAACCCCGACTTCGTTAAAAATCCGAGAGCGGCGGCGGCGGAGGAAGCGATTATCGGTATAATACTGCTTCACCCCGAATATCTCCGAGAGCTTGAAAAAAATGGCAGTCCTATAACGCCTGACGATATGTTCACTCGGCTGGGCACAAAGATATTCTCGGCAATAAACGAGGTCTTGTCAATCGAGAGCTTTGATGCGGCATCGCTCGAAGGAGCACTCGGTGAGTACCTTGAAGTGGACGAGCTTGCAAGAGCTACCAAGATGAAAGTTGCAAGACGCTCTCTTACAAACAATACGGTAAGCGTGGCTCTCGAATGTCTTAAAACCTTGAAGGAGGCAAAGGGACGCAGTGAGCTGGGCATCGAGGACATTATAAATATGAAGCGCAAAAAGGCGCAGACACCGCAGGATCCGAAAAATTAAGTCTTGGTTAATAACGCCGACGGCGGCGAAATTATATAAGGAATATTAAAGAAAGGTCAGAATGTGCAAAGGCATATTTTCAAAGAAAGGAAACGTATAAATGAATATTCATGACGAAGACAAGATCATCGACGTACACGACATAATCGGTAAAAACGATACGCAGGCATGCTATTCGGAAAGCGAGCTTATGTCGTCGCTCGATGATGACGACCTCAATCTCGAGCATATCGAGCAGGTGCTCGACGGAAATGACGAGATGGCAGAGGACGAGATCGACGGCTACATCAAGCACGGAGATGCAAGTGAGATCGAAAGCGAGATCGAGCAGTATGAATCTGCCGAGGATATGGAAAAAATGCTCGCTCAGGAGGGACTGGCGATCGATGACCCCGTAAGAATGTATCTCAAAGAGATAGGTAAGGTTTCTCTGCTCAGCGCGGAGAAGGAAGCCGAGCTTGCTCAGAAGATGTTCGAGGGTGACGAAAGGGCTAAGAACGATCTGGTCGAAGCAAACCTTCGTCTTGTCGTAAGTATCGCGAAAAGACACTCCGGAAGAGGACTCTCTTTCCTCGATCTTATTCAGGAGGGTAACCTCGGACTTCTCAAAGCGGTTGAAAAGTTCGACTACCGTAAGGGATATAAGTTCTCGACCTACGCTACGTGGTGGATAAGACAGGCAATAACGAGAGCTATCGCCGATCAGGCAAGAACGATAAGAATTCCCGTTCATATGGTAGAAACCATCCATAAGGTGTCGAGAGTTTCGCGTCAGCTCCTTCAAGAGCTCGGACACGAGCCGTCGGTTGACGAGATTGCAAAGAAGATGGAAATATCTCCTGAAAAGGTTCGCGAGATCTCCAAGATCGCGCTTGATCCCGTTTCGCTCGAAATGCCGATAGGTGAGGAAGAGGATAGCCATCTCGGCGACTTCATTCAGGACGACGATTCGCCCGCACCCTCTGACGCGGTATCTCAGACGATGCTCAGAGAGCAGCTCCTTGAAGTGCTTCATACCCTTACTCCCCGTGAGGAGCACGTTCTTATGCTCCGCTTCGGACTTACCGACGGAAGAATGAGAACTCTTGAAGAGGTGGGCAAGGAGTTCAATATCACCAGAGAGCGTATCCGTCAGATCGAAGCAAAGGCTCTTCGTAAGCTCCGCCACCCCAGCCGCTCCAAGCGCCTTAAAGATTATCTCGATCCGTAATAAAATCGTCATAACGAACAATTTTGTACGCTTGTGATTGGTGTAATTTACCAAACCAAATGGTGATTTTGCCAAAATGAGCGACTGCTTTGTTGTTCAATTTGAATGGACAAAGTGTGAACACCCTCAAATCACTATGCAAACGCGAAAAAATGTGATCGCGAAGGCGTTTAAAAGCATCTTGACAGAATCGCTTTGATAGTGTAAAATAGTAATGTTAAATATCTGTACCGCGGACGCGGTTTTATCCAAGGAGGAAATAAAGTAATGAAAAAAAGATTCGTTGCTACGGTTCTTTGTGTGATCATGCTGGCTGCTTCTCTCGTTAGCTGTAACGATGAGTACGTTGCTCCGCCCAGCTCGGTAAACGCAATGACTGTCGTAATAGCCATGGTTTCGGACGATATACCCACCGATGAGGCTATACAGGCAGTTGAGGAAGGTCTTACCGATATTACGAGCCAGCTGTATAATATAGCCGTCGAGCTTGAATTCTATACGCCCGACGAATATCGCAGTATAATGTATAAAAAGTTCGAAAAGCTTCAGGAAGACTTCGATAATAACGAGCTCGGCTCTTCGATCGATAGCGGTAGCACGTATATTGAAAACGAGTTCGGAAGACAGGAAATCAAATATCCCGATACATACGAAAATCAGGTAGATATTCTCCTCGTTCAGGATTCGACGATGCTTCGTGAATTTGCCGATAATATGTGGCTCTATCCGCTCCAAGGCTCCGACTGCATGGCTTCTATCGACGGAGAGGGAACGCTCATTACCAAGTACGTGCCCGAAAAGATCCGTCAGCTCGGAGTTTATAATAAGGGAACGTACGCTATTCCCGGCAACTCGGTTTACTCGAATTATGAGTATCTCCTTATAAACAAGGAGCTTTACAACGAGTACGGAACGACCGCAGTCGATAAGATAAGCGGACTCGATTCAATCAAGGATTATCTTATATCACTTGCAAATAAAGAAGAGGGAGTAACTCCGCTTTATAACGTAACCGATCTCGGTGTTACCGGATTTTCCGGACTTAATACCGTTTTGGGACAGTATATCTCGGATATCGATCAGAACACGGTTCTTACCGATAAATTCGATCCTAAGAGTATTCTTGATCTTAGTGAGGTAAAATCTCAGATCTCGGTGATCTGTGCTCTCGGTAAAGAGGGTGCTCAGATGCCGAAGCAGACTACTGTCGTTGACTTCACCGAAAGCTTTGGTGCCTGCTACGTTTCGGGAACCCCCGCAATGCTTGAACAGTATAGCGACGAGTATTATGCAGTACCCGTTTCCAAGCCTCTTGCAGATACCGATTCGCTTTATAGCTCGATGTACGGTGTTTCCTACTTCTCGTCCGCTCCTGACCGCGCATTCAAGGTCCTTTCGCTCTTCTATACGAATTCCGAATTTGTCAACACTCTTCTTTATGGAGTAGAGGATGTGCACTATACGCTCGACATTACGAGATCGGTCGTTACGAGAGTTGAGGATTCCGGATACAATATCGACAGATACAGTGTCGGTAATGCTTTCCTTGCTAAGCAGAGTACAGATATGACCGAAGACGAGCTTGCTCTTTCGGCAAATAATTGGGCACTCGCCAAGAAGGCAGTTGACGATCTTCTCATCAGTCCCTACGTCGGATTTGAACTCGATTATAAGCTTGATCCTGTAAACGGCATATCGGTCGGCGATATGGATGAGCACCTCGAAATGCTTTACGATGAGCTTTGGATCAAGATCGGACAGTATGCAACTACCATTGACGAGTCGTCCGGACAGTCTATCACGTTTGATGCGTTCTACCGCTCGCTCGGCGTATGGCTGAATAACGATCCGTATTTCTCGGCAGCTATCTCGTCCAAATCGGAGGATACGAACTCGTACTATAATCAGTATCTTAACTGGTATAACGCGATGAATAATATCGTTGTTGATGACGGTACCGACGAGGCGGAGTAAAAGCCAAAAAATACCGCAGTATAATCTTCGGGAGTTTCTTCGGAAACTCCCGATTTTATATATAAAAGGTAACTTTTGTATAAAAAGTAAAAAAAATGTGCAAGTTAATATTTGGAAATGCCTAAAAGTTGTGCAAATTGTAGAAAATATTGTAGCGGCAAATCAACTCTTGACAATTTGGAAATAAAATGCTATAATCATATAGTCTTATGGTGTAAAGTTATGTCAGCCCATAGATTTGCACTGTCAGAGATATAATTTTAAACTTAAAATCAACAGTAAGGAGGTGCCACATGCCAACATTTAACCAGCTTGTCAGACAAGGCAGACACGATAAGGTATATCTGTCCAAGGCTGCAGCTTTGCAGAAGGGCTTCAACACTCTGAAGAACGAGCCTACCAACCAGAGCTCCCCTCAGAAGAGAGGCGTCTGCACTAAGGTTTCGACCACGAGCCCCAAGAAGCCTAACTCGGCTCTTCGTAAGATCGCCAGAGTAAGACTTACAAACGGACTTGAAGCTACGACCTACATCCCCGGAATCGGACATAACCTTCAGGAGCACTCGGTAGTGCTTATTCGCGGAGGAAGAGTTCGTGACCTTCCCGGTGTACGTTACCACATTATTCGCGGTACGCTTGATACACAGGGCGTTGACAAACGTATGCAGAGCCGTTCTAAGTACGGCGCAAAGAGAGCTAAGAAAAAGTAAGCTCAAAGCTTCGGAGAGATCCGAAAAAAAAGGTATTAAATTTTTTATCGTTTAAAGCAGAGTACCGACAGTGTTGATTTTAAATAACGTTTACTGTTATATCACATTATCGACTTTGCATTTACGGAAGAAATCTTTCGAGTACCAATGATATCATTATTATGAAGGAGGGAAGTACAGTGCCGAGAAGAGGACAAATTTCCAAAAGAGACGTATTACCGGATCCGATGTACAATTCTAAGCTCGTAACCAAGCTTATCAATAACATCATGTATGACGGTAAGAGAGGCGTGGCTCAGAAGATCGTTTACGACGCATTCAAGCTCGTTGAAGAAAAGACGGGTAAGAGCGGACTTGAGGTCTTCACCGAAGCTCTCGAAAACGTAATGCCGGTTCTCGAGGTTAAGGCTCGCCGTCTTGGAGGTTCGACTTACCAGGTTCCTATGGAAGTCAGACCC